>JAPKBK010000002.1 GCA_028823435.1 Flavobacteriales bacterium | reverse complement strand
ACTCAGGTGACAGTTATGCTTTACTGCCTCCATTTAATTTGGGCGATTTGGTCATTCAGAAAATCGAAGACTATACAAAGAGAATTGCTGTTGCGCTTGAGACCAGAGGACTTATAAATGTTCAATTTGCTGTCAAGGACGACGAGGTGTTTATTATTGAAGCGAACCCTCGTGCTTCTCGGACAGTTCCGTTTATCTCTAAAGCATATGGCGTTCCGTATGTGAATCAAGCAACAAAAGTGATGCTGGGTGAGAAGAAATTGAAAGACATGCCTCATGCACCTCATCTAGATGGATATGCAGTTAAGATCCCCGTATTTAGTTATGAGAAGTTCCCAGATGTAAATAAGGAACTGGGCCCTGAGATGAAATCTACGGGAGAAGCCATTCGTTTTATTTCAGACTTAAGAGATCCTTTCTTTAGAAAGATATATAGTGAACGTAATCTATATTTGAGCAAGTAAATAAGGTTATAGATGCTGCGTTCAATTTTTTATATCGTTTTGGTTTGGGTGGTTTGGCGTTGGCTAGATCGTATTTTTGGCAACCGTCGAAGAAAAAATTCTATAAATAGACCTGGAGGTGGCACTGGACCCACACCTAATTCCAATTCAAAGCATAAAAAACCCAATGATGACCGAATTGGAGATTATGTTGATTTCGAAGAATTAGAGGACTAGATGTTATCTTACGGACCATGAAAAAAGTATTTGCTCAAGTTGTACCCCACGCGATAGCTGTTGTTCTACTTTTTTTGATTGCAGCGGCCTTTTATTCTCCCGCTTTTATGAAGGGCGAGCGGATGAAACAGGGGGATATTGAGAAGTTTAGAGGCATGTCTCATGAGACATTGAGCTATGAATCTGTTGAAGGTGAAAAACCATCTTGGACAAATAGCATGTTCTCAGGGATGCCTACCATTCAAATTACGGGCTTGGGATTTACAACATTGCCTAAAGTCATTTGGCTCATCTTAAGATTTTTCATGTCTCCCGAACTCATGACTTTATTCATGGCGATGCTCGCAGGATATGTTTTGGCGTTGTGTCTTAAAGCGCCTCCTTGGATTGCATTTATCGTCGGCGCCACGTTTGGACTCTCTACAATAACGTCACTTTACTTGGCTGCTGGACATGCTTCGAAGGTTCGTGCCATCGCTGTGATGCCTGGCGTGCTCGGAGGTGTGATTTGTGCATTCCGTGGCAAAAGAGCTGCTGGGGTGGGCGTTTTTACTTTGTTTCTTGCGCTACACCTGTATGCAAACCATCTTCAGATGACCTATTACCTGATATTTCTTGTCGGCGCAGTAGGTATTTATGAGTTGATTTCGTCCTTACGGAAAGGCCAAACCAAATACGCTCTGATCACTTCTTTGTTTCTTTTGATGGGCGCATTTTGTGCTGCTCTTCCTCAGTCTTCAGACTTATATCTCACACAGGAATATGCATCACAGACCACCCGTGGAGAGGCAATATTAACGGATCCGAACGCGCCAAATACATTGCTTGCCGAAGACGGACTTGCGGACCATTATATATTAGAATACAGCATGGCCCGAGGGGAATGGTTGTCTGTATTGGTGCCAAATATTAAAGGTGGGTCTGACCCATTATACTGGGGTGAACAGAGATACAGTGGAGGTGCTTTTTATTTCGGAGCCATCGCATTTGCGTTGTGCCTCGCATTCTTTTTCGTCGGAAAAGATCGCATTAAGTGGCCGCTTCTGTTTGTCACTGTTCTGGCGATTCTTTTGTCATGGCGTGACACGTCTTTTGTATCCGATTTTTTTATAGATCATTTCCCCCTGTTTAATAAATTTAGGGATACGAAGATGATGCTCGTCATTGTGCAAGTTGCTGTGGCCACTGGCGCAACGCTTGCCCTAAAAGAAATTTGGGAGGAAACAAATTCTAAGAATTGGAAACCTTGGCTGTATTCGTTTGGTGGAATTGTATGTGTCTTGGCGCTTTTTTATGCGCTTCCTTTGGTCTTTTTTGACTTTACGTCAAGCATCAGAAATGATCAAGCTGTCTTGCAATTGGGCAAATCCAGCGCGATAGATTTGAGGATTGATATTTTTCGATATGACGTTCTAAGGACCATGGGGCTTCTCATTGTGTTTGTTGGTTTGGTGATTTCATCACTCAAAGGCATCCTCAACCGAAATGCATCGATTGCTATTTTAGCAGTACTCATGATTGCCGAAATAATCGCCGTCAACAGCCGATATCCGATCAATTGGGTGCCAGCGTTTGAAGCGGACTACCCATTTGAAGCAACACCTCCAGATTTGGCAATACTGTCATCACAAACTGCAGGTTTAAATGGGTATGAAGATTTAAGAAAGTCTTATATTGAGATTGAAGAAGAAAAATTAGGCCACAAATTGACACGCAGGCATTCAAGGGCTGAATTGGCGGCTTCTTTTAGTGCATTAAACGCGTTAAGCCATTACCGTGTTCTCGATTGGCAAAATCCATTTAATGACGCCAGGACTTCTTATTTTCACAAATCTGTAGGTGGATATCACGGTGCAAAACTGCAACGATATCAAGACTTTATTGACCGTGTTTTGCGTCCTGAAATAAAAGATTTCCAGTCATTTGCAGAAACCTCAGGGATTGGATTGGCGACCACGCGTCTCAAAGCACTTGCAATGCTTAATACCAAGTATATCATTCTTCCCGGAGCTGAACAACCCCTTCCTTTAGGAGGCGCATTAGGTCCAGCTTGGGTTGCAGATAACATTCTGTGGGTTGATGATGCTGAAACTGAAATTTCGGAAATAAGAAATGTAGACCTTGCCTCTACGGCTATCATTCATACTGACTTTTTATCGGAAACAGCTTCATTTTCGATTCCTGAGAGTGATGTTCCTTCGGATAACATTTCGGATGTTTCTCTCATTCATTATCACCCTGATGGATCTACTTATGAAGTAACTAGTGCGCATGATGGCGTGTTCGTGTTAAGTGAGGTTTGGTATCCTGAAGGATGGAAAGCAACAGTCGATGGCATAGACGTTCCTCTTGTTAGGGCAAATTATATACTGCGTGCGCTTCCAATAGCGGCAGGGCGTCATACAATAGAACTTAGTTTCGAACCTTCAGGCAGGAAATTAGCAGGGTTAGCGAGTGGGTTGGGGTCTGCTGTTTTATTGATCTTTCTTCTCTCCATGAATTATATGGCATATGTGGAAAGCCGTAAAAGTGTAGGGTAATGAATCTGATTCACACAAATCTATCGAACGATTGGGATGATGCGTTTTGGACCAAATGGGATGCCTTTCTCACAAAAAACCCAAGCGCATACCTTGACTCTAGGTCCGTAAAAGCAGCGTTAGATGTCCCACAACGAGAATTACGAGCGCTTTGCTGGTTAGATCATTCCGGTGAAATTTTAGGTATTGCTACCACAGAAGATACTGCAGCGGTCAGTCAATCAAAAGGTCAATTCCTCAAAGCAGACAGACCTGTTTTTAAGCTTGCACAAAGATATTTATATCGTGGAGATGGCAAGTTTAAACTTAATATAAGGGTTTTAGGAATGGTGCTCTCCAGTGGGGATCATGCATTTAGGTTCTCTGACACATTGTCAAAAGAGGAAATACATAATGCCATTGACGCGGCGGTATATCTTCGTCCATTGCCCAATTCAGAAGTTCCACGGTCAATCCTTATTAAGGATCACTACAGTGACCTTCCTTGGGAAGATCGGTTTGCTGGGAAATCTAGTTGGCATCCCAAATGGGTGGATCTGGAATTTGATCCCGTGATGGAGATTGATTTGAAGTCTGATTGGAAGTGTTTTGACGATTATAGCAATGCTTTACGCAAAAAATCTAGAACGAAAATAAGAAGGATTTTTAAAAGTTCAGAAGAGTTGGTTCAAAGGGATTTGTCTCTGAAGGAGGTGATTTCGCTTTCTGATGAATTGTACGATTTATATTCAAAAGTGTATGGACGGGCTGGTTTTCAACTGGGGAAACTGCACAAAGAGGATATCATTTCCCTGAAAGAACATTGGGGAGATGACTTTCCTGTCATCGGTTATTATTTTGAAGGAAACCTTGTAGGATTTCAGTGCGGCATCGTTACCAATTATACTGTAGAGGCCTTTTTTGTAGGTTTTAATGAAGATGAAAACAGAGTCCATGCGATCTATCAAAGGATGTTGCTTGAATTTGTAAATCAAGGGATTGAGCGAGGCGCAAGTAAAATTTCACTTGGCAGAACGGCATTGGATATTAAATCTTCATTGGGCGCCTGTCCCAAAAGATTGTCCTGTCACATGAGGGTCAATAAGCCTGCGATTCATTTTTTATTAAGTGTCATTGCGGGCGCTTCTTCTCCGAAAATACCACAACTTAAAAGAGCGTGGAAAGATGATGTTATTCAACCCTAAGCGATATTATATTCGCATTTTTATACAGAAATTAAATGAACAATAAAGGACTATTTGTATTGATTGGTGTTTGGCTTTCCGCGCTTACATATTTCCAATTTTCACCTGAACCTGTCGTCATCTCAGATAAGGGATCTGCTGTGATTGCCTATGTCCATGGTGACACCATTCAGCAAGGCATGTTGTTGATACAAAGCTTGGAGGCGACCCTCAGAGAAAAAATGACAGAAGTTGAGTCTGTTTTGAAAGCACAAGCTC
This sequence comes from Flavobacteriales bacterium, assembly GCA_028823435.1. Lineage (GTDB taxonomy): Bacteria > Bacteroidota > Bacteroidia > Flavobacteriales_D > Sanyastnellaceae > UBA974. The sequence continues at coordinate 23,330 of JAPKBK010000002.1, read as the reverse complement.
TCCCACTACAAGAAGAGGCGCAAGAACTGATCAACTATGCAAATTCAGGACAGGCATCTTCTGATGAGATTGATATTGCGAGTCGGAGGGTAGGCGAAATTGAAACCATCTTAGAAAAGTTGCAATACGAAGCGGAGCAAAGTTTTGCGCTTCGCGAGAAAACAATGCAGGCCACGATTGCCGAACATCTCACAGAAACCCTCCGTACATTTTCTCAAGATCAAGGCATTGATTTGGTTTTAAATTGGGGGTTAAGTGGTGAAGGTGTTCTTTATGGGACAGATTCACGTGATGTAACAATTGAGGTTTTAGAAGCTTTAAACGACCCTAAATAAATATATTATGATTCTCTCTGACACAAAAAAGAAGGAGCACATTGTTGAGTATATTTTGTTTTTATGGCAAATTGAAGACCTTATTCGTGCCGCTAAATTCAATCCAGACATTCTTGAGGGTTGGGCGGAGGAAACTTCAATGCGGGAGGATACGGATCCTGATAGAGAAAAAGAATGGATCGTGGGGTTGGCGCAATCTATGCGCATAGAGGGAAAGGAAGTGTCGGGTCACATCACTAAAGTGAGTGAGCCATTGGTGGAATTGGCTCATCTTCACGAAATGCTTCTAGGGATGGTTGATGATTTAAAATATAAAGAAGCATTTGAGACAGCCAAACCTTTCCTGAAAGAGCTAAGTGTAAAGCAAAATGATGAAGCGGTTCATCCTGTAGAACAGTTGCTTATAGGGTTGTATGGTTGGTTGATGTTAAGAATGAAAAAACAAGTCATTTCCCCTGAATCTGAAGCAGGATTTGTCGCTTTTAGAAACTGGGCAAATGCGCTAGCAAGGGGACATATTAAAGTTTATTACGACGCATAAATCAGGATACTATCCTTGTTTTGTTGTTAAAAACTCAAGGGAGCCTATGTGTTAATAGGCTTTCGTTTGGCGATTTTGCAGTATGCTACCTACAACACCTCTTCACAATATTCAGCTATGGAAAGCTGAGGTGATTGACCCCTCATCAGAAGAAGGGCTGATACGTTATGCAACATTAAAATCGAAAGGATTTATTCATTCTGAGATAGATACTTTAGAAAGTCAGGTGGTAGAATTGGCCATCATTCGAGATCCATCCCTTAAGGACAACCCCTTAGGCCTTACAAAGGCGATAAGCGCTATCATTGGCAATAAGAACTGGGACACATATGGCCGCTGGGTCGTGTACCCTTGGAATGGTTGTGCTGTAAGGTTGCTGCCACCTTCGTCGTTTGTCGAAGTCAGAACAAATCGCAACCGAGATAGAATTACAAAGCAAGAACAGGAGATTCTGAGTAAAAAAACAGTGGGGATAGTCGGACTATCTGTAGGTCACTCCGCAGCGGTAACTGTCGCAATGGAAAGATCAGCAGGGACAATTAGAATTGCAGACTTTGATGATCTAGAACTTTCAAATTTAAATCGGATAAGAGCAGGCGTTTTTGAATTGGGTCTGCCCAAATGGCTTATTGCAGCGCGTACAATTTCAGAAACAGATCCATATGTAAATGTGGAGGTTTTCCCCGATGGGGTTCAGGAGGAAAATATTGACAGTTTTATGGATCAATGCGATGTTGTCATTGATGCCTGTGATGGACTTTCTGCAAAGGCGATGATTCGAATTGAAGCTTTGGAAAGGAAAATCCCTGTCATTATGGATACAAGCGACAGAGGGATGCTTGATATTGAGAGATATGACATCCTGGATATCACAGATGGTTTTCTTCACGGTCGGATAGACTCTGAAATGATGACTTCACTGAGAAAAAGATCTCACTGGGATGCAGAAACATTAAATTTATTTATTGACTTCTCAACTGCTTCTGAGCGAGGCCAAATGAGTTTGGCTAAGATGGGTACTGAACTTGTCGGTTGGCCCCAATTATATTCTGATGTCGCTTCAGGTAGTGCTTTTGCAGCTGAGGCTGCACGCAGATTGCTGCTTGGAGAAGATATCCCTGATTCACGATTATACCTTGAAATAGATGAGCAGCTCTCTGTCAAGAACTAGCGCCGAAAAACTAAGGCTCGCAAAAAGTGTGAGTGAAGTACACTTGCGGGTGCTTAGGTCTTCTGAAGATCTTGCGCTTTCACACAAAATGGTGGAAGGGCATAAGCGGGTTTTGAAAGCCTATGGAATCAATAAAATATCGTCATTTAACTCTGATTGGATTGGTAGAGATGATGTCATTCTCATCGCAGCAATGTCTGCGGATGGCGAGCGTGTGCTTGCAGGCACGAGATTGCAGTCAGGCCCCGAACCAGAAGGTTTTCCTCTCTATAAAGCAGTAGGGGAGATGGATGAAAACATTTCGCCTTGGTTGAAGTCAATTATTCCAGAAGGGACCATTGAACTCAATGGCATGTGGAATTCAATAGAATTGGCAGGGATGGGATTGGGTGTTGAGTGGATGGTTCAGTCTGCGATGGCTTCTATGTCGATGTTGGATTTAAGAAACCTTCTCGCGTTGACATCCCCTGTGACTAGAAAAATGCGAGACAGGATGGGTTGGAAAATTCATGATGAGTTTGGCGATGAGGGGTATTTTAAATACCCTACTGAAAAATTAAGGGCGAGCATAGAGCATTTTATTTTCCCTGACGACCTCCCCAAATCTGTTCCAGAGGTCAAAGTATTTATGGAGGGGATATGGGAAGCCCCTATCGGACACGTGATGCATTTTGAAGGTCCCAAAGGAAAACTCAAGGTCATTTTTAACTTTTCGATATGATAAATTGTAAAGCCATCTCTAGGCTTTCGTTTTTATTATTTGTTGTGTCGTGTTTTTCTTTTCAATCGTCTTCTTTTGCCCAAAAATATCTTGGTTCTCGCCTCGAGATTTTATCTACTACGGCGCATAATGTAGATGTACAATCTCCAATTGATTTACTTCAGGAGACATGGGTGAGGTCAGAGTTGGATGTTCCAAACCTCGGTAATTCTAGCAATTGGGTGTGGGCAAGGTTGGATTTAGATCCTGTCACTGATGCTGGTCTAAGTGTGGAAATTGCTTACGCGACAATTGATTCACTTCAAGTCTTTATGGTATGTGATGGTGTTGTTAAATCCAAGCGTTCAGCAGGGGCGACTGTTCCCAGATCTTTTCGTGAGCAACAATTGGGAAATTACCCATCCTTTCCTATACCTGTTGAGGACTGTATGAAGCTCACTTGCTATATTCGAGCTTGGAGTGGTAAGCAGATTTTATTGCCTGTACGTGTTGAGGGCACGCGCAAACTTTTGACAGATGGTCATTTCCGCGATGTGTTTTTTGCGATCTATTTCGGCGTCGTTATTTCCCTTCTGATTTATAATCTATTTCTTTATTTCAGTGTCAAGGACAACAATTATTTACAGTATGTTTTGTTTATTATTGCTGTAGGGGGGACGCAACTCGTCCTCAATGGATATGATCGCGTTTTTGAATTAATTAGTTCCCCTTGGTTAGCGCTTAGAATAACACATATTTTCGGAATTTTAAGTGGGGTTTTTTCTATTCTTTTCGTGAGGAATTTTCTACACTTAAAGTCCAAAGCTCCCCTCTATTATAAAATTTTTGGGTGGTTGTATATCCCTTATGTTTTTGCATCATTGCTGTTGGTTTCAGGCTATTTTAATGCATCATATGATATGATTAACGTCTCAGCGTTGTCTATTGTTCTGCTTGTGCCTGTCTCAATCAAAGTCTGGAGAAGTGGGGACGAGTCCGCCGCATATTTTTTAGTCGGTTGGTTGGTTTTTATTACCGCCGTTACTGTGTTTGTATTAAAAGACTTCGGTTTAATTCCCTATAATGAAGCCACACTATACGCCCTTCCGATAGGCAGTGCCATAGAATTGGTGGTCCTTTCCTTGGCACTAGGGTCCAGAATTAATCAGCTTAAGAAGGACAGGCAGAAGGCAAAAGAAAAGGAACTCAATACATCTCTTTTGAATGAGAAAATTCAAAGAGAACAAAATGTTGAACTTGAAAAGAATGTGACTGAGAGAACCTCAGAGTTAACTGAAATGAACGATTCATTGGCAGAAACACTTGAAGATCTTAAATCTGCGCAACAGCAGCTCATTCAATCTGAAAAATTGGCTTCTTTAGGGCAATTAACGGCGGGCATTGCACATGAATTAAATAACCCGATTAATTTTGTGACCTCCAGTGCACAATCTCTTAAACGAGATTTCGCTGATCTAAAAGAAGTCATCGAGTCTGTTTCGGGTCTTCAACCTAAGAGTGAGGCGTTGTCAGGTGAGCTGGATGTTGTTATTCAAAGAATGAAGGATTTAGATATTGCATTCACACTCAAGGAAATTGATGAACTTTTGGCAGGCGTAGTAGATGGCGCAGAAAGAACTGCTGAGATAGTAAGTGGTTTAAGAATTTTTTCCAGGATGGATGGAAATCAATCATCTGACGCAAATATCAATGAACTTTTAACCTCTACCCTGATCATTCTCAGGAGTAACCTGAAGGACGAGGCAGATGTCTTAACGGAGTTCTCAGAAAACTTACCCAATATTAACTGTCAGCCTGGAAAATTAAATCAGGTCTTCATGAATATCATCACGAATGCGGCACAAGCGACGATGGAAACCCAACTTATTCGATCTGAACGGGAGGTTAGAGTACGAACACGATTGGTGAATGATTCTGGGAAGCAGTTTATTCAAGTTGACATTACCGACAATGGTGTGGGCATGTCAGAACAAAAAAAGTCACAAATATTTAATCCTTTCTATACAACGAAAGGAGTGGGGCAAGGAACTGGGCTTGGACTTAGTATTGTCAAGGGAATTCTTGACGATCATGATGCGACAATAGAAATCACATCTGAAATAGGTAAAGGGACGACCTTTCTTCTTAGCTTCCCACTATGATAAATGTTTTATATATCGATGATGAGGAGCATAATCTAACTTCATTCAGAGCTGCATTTCGCAGGACTTTTCAAGTCTTCGTGACAACTGAACCTTCTGAGGCTGTTAGAATATTGGAAGAAAACCCCATTGAAGTTGTTATATCAGACCAAAAAATGCCCACACTAAGTGGCGTGGAGTTTTTTGAACTCATTATGCCAGATCACCCCAATCCTGTGCGTATGCTATTAACGGGACATGCGGACATAGATGCTGTAATAGATGCGATTAACAAGGGTCAGATCTACAAGTATATCAGCAAGCCATGGAACGAAGCTGAGTTAAAACGTCTTGTCGAAGAAGCGAGTGAATTATACCAATTCAGAACTGCTCAAGATATGCAGGCTTCGGATTATAGTAAAAGATTGTATTCTGCGCAAGATAAACTTGAGTCCTTGATTTCAGAAATTAAATCCTCCAGCGATTTAACTGATGATAAGAAGGACAGCTATATAGAAACGATTAACGGCGCCATCTCACTGCTTCAAGTTCCCACTTAATTCGTTTTGATGTTCAATCGAGTTCTATTGTCTTTATGCGTTGTATCTTGCGGTTAAGATTTCATATCCCATGCATGTAATTCTAATCGATGACAGTGAAATTGACAATGCTGTCAATAAGAAGTTGCTCAAATTAGCCCGAATCTCGGACGATATTGAGGTCTATACTTCACCGCGAAAATCTTTGGAATACGTAAAAGAGTTAGGTGTTACATGGACATCTCCTCGACTTATTTTGCTCGATTTATCTATGCCGGACATTGATGGGATGCAGTGGCTTAAAATATTTAGGGAGCTTCCTGATCAAGTCCAAAACAAATGTTTTATTTACGTCCTCAGCGCATCCATTGATCGCAAACAACTGGATCTAGTCGATGCAGACCCTTCTGTCATCGCATTGCTTGAAAAGCCACTGGATGTATATCTACTCCAGCAACTCATCAAACAAGAAGCTTAGCAATTATAAAGTTTAAATACGATTTATAGGTATTTAAAATCTTCCCCAGTTTTGATTTTCAGCAGGGTTTCATAGATAAGTTTGATACATCCTTCAATGTCATCTTTGTGAACCATTTCTACTGTTGTATGCATATATCTCAGAGGCAGAGATATCAATGCACTAGGCACACCACAATTGGAATATGCAAATGCATCAGTGTCCGTTCCTGTAGACCTTGAGGCAGCCATTCTCTGGAAGTCAATCTTGTTTTCTTTTGCAGTGTCAATAATGCGTTTCAATAGATTGTTTTGAACAGCGGGTCCGTACGTCACCGCTGGCCCTTTACCTGCTGTGATGTCTCCTTGCTCAATCTTATTGACCATGGGCGTTTGGGTACAATGGCACACATCTGTAACGATAGCAACATCGGGTTTGATGCGTTCAGCGATCATTTGTGCGCCCCGTAATCCGATCTCTTCTTGGACTGAATTTGTGATGTACAAACCAAATGGCAACGTTACTTTATTCTCTTTCAGCATTCTCGCCACCTCTGCAATCATAAAGCCACCCGCCCTGTTATCTAACGCGCGGCCCACATACCAATTCTTATTCAAAACCATAAACTTGTCGGGATAGGTCACAACGCAACCCACATGAATCCCCATCTTCTCGACCTCTTTTGCGTCTTTTGCGCCCACATCTAAAAAGATATTCTTCACTTTTGGCGTTTCTTCTTTTGCCGCAGTTCTTGTGTGTATTGCAGGCCACCCAAACAATCCAGTGACAGGACCTTTGTCTGTATGAATGATCACTCGCTTTGACGGTGCGATCAGATGGTCACTTCCTCCGTTTCTCCGCAAATAAATGAACCCCTTAGGTGTAATGTAGTGCACGAACCAACTGATTTCGTCAGCATGCGCTTCAATCACAACTTTGTACTTTGCCTTCGGATTAATTACCCCTACAGCTGTGCCATAGGTATCGACAAAATGTTCGTCGATATAAGGTTTTAAATAATTAAGCCAGAGTTTTTGACCTTCAGCTTCAAATCCTGTAGGTGAAGGGTTATTCAAATAAGTCTCTAGAAATGCCTCAGACTTCTTGGTGATGATTTTATTTTTTGCCATGTGGTAAAATTATCATGGATTTCCTTATTTGCTGACATTTTTTTGAAACCTTATTACGCGCCTCTTGTTCCTATTTAAACAAAAAAATCGGACTGGAAAAGCGTTAATTCTTCCAGTCCGATTAAATAACATGGTTTAAATCTTAAAAGCAGTACTCATTTTTTGCGATGCAAGCATCTGCAACTCTTCGTCTAGCCTCTTTACAATTGAATTGCTCCACTTTTGTAAAGCGCTTCATACCCATCATCATCATTTTAAGTTCATCTCCTTCTGCAAAACCGTTCAATGCCTCCTTGCCTGCGATATTGATTTTATCTGCAACTCCGTACACATATGTTTGCATCATATCAAGTTGTATTGATGCCGCATCTTCTCCTTTTGCTTGATGAAGTTTCTGTACTCTCAGGACCAATGACTCTGCGGTGTATGCCCAATTCATCATGTCGGCAATATTCATGAGGACTTCTTGCTCTTTTGCAAGCGTCATCATTAACTTCTGTGCTGCCGACCCCGCGACCATAAGTATTGATTTTTTAAAATTCTTGATGTAGAGATGATGACGGTCGAAGATGTCAGTGGGTGGGGGTCCGAATTCTGGAATCCCTGTTAATTCACTCGCCACTTCCATAGCTGGCCCCATTAAATCCATCTCACCTTTCATTGCTTTTTTCAGAATCATGTCAACAGTAAGCATTCTGTTGATTTCATTTGTCCCCTCAAAAATCCTATTTATTCTCGCATCTCGATACGCTCTTTCAACTTGTGTTTCTGCACTGTAGCCCATCCCGCCAAAGATCTGAACTGCTTCATCGACAACGTAGTCAGCAACTTCTGAGCAGACGACCTTCATCATCGCACATTCGGGTGCGAAAGAAGCGATTCCTTTCAGAGTTGCTTGTCCGTGTTCTACGCCATTTGTTTCCAAAGCCTGAATAGCGTCATCTATGTTTTGAGTCGCGCGATACACGGCTGTTTCTGCAGCATATGTTTGAATCGTCATCTCTCCAATTTTATGGCGAATTGCGCCATATTTTGCAATGGGTCTCCCGAATTGTTCTCTTTCGTTTGCATATCGTATCGAGTAATCGATCCCTTCTTTACAAGCACCAATCACAACTCCACCGAGCTTTATTCGCCCAATGTTTAAGATGTTAACGGCAATTTTAAAACCTTTACCTCTCTCGTAAAGTAAGTTTTCTACTGGAACCTTCACGTCATTGAAAAACACTTGTCTTGTACTCGACCCCTTGATTCCCATTTTCTTTTCTTCGGGATTCATCGTGATACCTTCGTATTCTTTTTCTAGAATAAACGCAGTCAGATTTTCGTCATCGTCAATCTTTGCGAATACAATAAAAATATCCGCGAAGCCAGCGTTCGTAATCCACATCTTCTGACCGTTAAGGATGTAATGTGCACCGTCTTCACTCAATATCGCTTTTGATTTGGCGCTATTTGCATCTGAACCAGAACTGGGCTCAGTGAGGCAATAACACCCTTTCAATTTCCCGGTTGCAAGTCCTGGGATATATTTCTGTTTTTGGGCTTCATTCCCATAATAAAGAATCGGAAGCGTTGCAATTCCAGTATGCGCACTGAAACTTACTGCAAATGAGTGGCCTCCACCGACGCCTTCCGTAATAATCATTGTACTCTTGAAATCCATTCCCAAACCACCCAGTGATTCAGGTATCGAGCTACTTAGTAGACCCAATTCCCCTGATTCCTCAAGAAGCTTAGCCATAAGACCTTCTTCTTGATTGTCAATGGGATCAAGATTGGGCACAACTCTGGAATTAATAAAATCTTTTGCCGTCTGTTTCATCATCAGATGCTCCTCGGTCCAGTCTTCTGGGGTAAAAATTTCATCGCAACTGACGTCGCGTATGATAAATTCTCCGCCAGTAATTGCTTTGTTTTCTTTTAAGTCGCTCATGATAATTTATTTAAGAAGTTCAAATACGCCAGCGGCTCCTTGCCCGGTTCCGACACACATCGTTACAATTCCGTGTTTCCCCTCCCTTAGCTTTAATTCATCTAACAGTTGAATGGTGAGTTTCGATCCGGTGCACCCGAGAGGGTGGCCCAATGCAATCGCTCCTCCATTGACATTTACCTGAGCGGGATCAAGTCCCAACTCACGTGATACAGCAACACTTTGAGAAGCAAAAGCTTCATTTAATTCATACAAATCGATATCTCCAGGCTTTAATCCAGCTCTCTCCAGTGCTTTGGGGACAGCGTGAATGGGACCCATACCCATCACCCGAGGTTCAAGTCCGCTCACATGGTATGCCTTAAGTCTTGCGATAGGCTCTACATCTAATTCTTTAAGCATGCGCTCACTCACGATGAGTACGAATGCAGCCCCGTCAGATGTTTGAGAACTGTTTCCGGCTGTGACTGAGCCTCCCTGAGTAAATACAGCTCTAAGTTTTGCGAGCGCTTCAGGTGAAGTCCCCCTGCGCACGCCTTCATCCGTATCTATGATTGTACTTCTTGTAGCGGGTCTTTCGTTCTTATCTAAATATGTTTCTTCTACTGTGATCGGTGCAATGCCAGTTGCAAATCTACCTGCGTCAATGGCTGCTGCTGCACGCATGTGGCTTTCCACGGCAAAAGCGTCTTGGTCTTCACGACTAATGTTGTAGTCATTTGCCACAGCTTCTGCAGTGAGCCCCATGCCCCAATACCATTCAGGGTTGTTCTTGGCAACTTTTGCATTTGGCACCAATCTCCAACCGCCAAAGGGAATCGGTGACATCGTCTCAATGCCCCCCGCAATAATGCAGTCTGACATGCCCGCATGAATTTTTGCGGAAGCGATTGCGATCGATTCTAATCCAGAAGCGCAATACCTGTTCACAGTCATCCCAGGAACTTTCTCGGTGTCCAGTCCCATAAGAGAAACCATCCGACCGATGTTCAGTCCTTGCTCAGCTTCTGGCGTCGCATTTCCAACAATAACATCATCTATTCTCTCCTTGTCAAGTTGAGGAAAATCGGACATGAGTTTACGAATCACTTGTTCTCCGAGATCGTCTGGTCTCATGAAACGAAATACGCCTCTACCTGATCTTCCTACAGGAGATCGATACCCTCCAATTATATATGCGTCCATGATATTTTAGTTACGTAGTATTTTACCTTTTTGAATAAGCGACTGCATTCGTTCTAACGTTTTGCGTTCCGTACAGAGTTCCACAAAAGCTCTGCGCTCAAGACCTAATAGGTATTGCTCGCTGACTTCTTGCTTCGCAGTCAAATCACCTCCACACATGACCCTTCCCAGCTTTTCACTGATCAGTTTGTCGTGTTCAGAGATATACTTTCCCACTGCCATTGCATTTGCTCCTGCATAAACGATTCCCATTCCTTCCGCGCCTAAAACAGTAATGTCTTTGCGTTCGATGGGTCTTGTGTAGCCAGCATCAGCCAGTTGAATCGCCGCAGCCTTCGACCTAGAAACAAGGTCTCTGCGATTGACACAAACCTCATCCACACCTTCAACCAGGTATCCAAGTTCAAACGCCTCGTATGCAGATGTAGCTACTTTTGCTTGTCCTATTGTAAGGAAGCTGTCTCTCATTGCATTAATTCGAATATCTCCTTCCTTTAATGAATCTGACAATCGCAATACAAATTCCTTCGTACCTCCCCCTGCAGGGATGACGCCTATGCCAAACTCTACGAGTCCCATATATGTTTCAGCGTGTGCAATGACTTTATCTGCATGAAGACAAAGTTCACATCCGCCACCCAAAGCCATGTTGTGAGGTGCTGCTATAACGGGGATTCCCGAGTAACGCATTCTCATCATCGTGTCTTGGAAGTATTTCACAGCGGCATCAAGCTCCTCCCATTCTTGTTCAACTGCAAGCATGAAAATCATACCCACATTCGCGCCTGCGCTGAAATTTGCGCCGTTGTTACTCACGACCAATCCCCGGTATCCTTCTTCAGCCAGATCGATGGCTTTGTTTAAACCTTGTAAGACTTCCGCGCCTATCGAATTCATCTTTGTATGGAATTCAATATTGAGGATCCCATCGCCGATGTCCTTAATGGTTGTCCCACTGTTGGACCAAACCACATTGTCAACATACTCAAGATTTATTCTTCCTTCCTGACCAGGAATGACTTTATATGTTTTACTTGTCGGGTCGTAACATTCTCTCACACCATCTGTGACTCTGTAAAATGTATCATGACCTGCTTCAAGCATGTCATTCACCCAGCCCGCAACTTGATGACCACGTTCCTTCGCGATTTCTGAAGCCGCTTGAATGCCTATCGCATCCCAACTTTCAAACGCGCCTAATTCCCAACCGAATCCTGCTCTTAAGGCATCATCAATGCGGAAAATTTCATCACTAATCTCAGGGATCCTGTAACTCACATATGAGAATACATCGGTAAATATTCTTCTGTAGAAATCTCCAGCTTCGTCTGTTCCGTTAAAAAGCAACTTTGTCCGATCCTTAAGATTGTCCACTTGTTTTGCAGCTTCTAGCGTTGCATATTTTACTTTTTCCTTTTCTCTATATTCTAACGTCTTAAGGTCAAGGACAAGTATTTTACGTTTGCCTTTGTCGTCTTTAGACTTCTTATAAAAACCTTGACCAGATTTACTTCCAAGCCAATTGTTGTCCACCAAATGCTGAACATATTTGGGGATGGCAAACGATTCAGACCGTTCGTCATCAGGACAATTTGACGCGACTCCATTTGCAACATGCACAAGTGTGTCAAGACCTACAACATCACACGTTCTAAATGTTGCACTCTTAGGTCTTCCCATCGCTGGTCCTGTAAGCTTATCCACTTTATCGACCGAAAGCCCCATGTCTTCTACAGTATGGAAGAGTGCTTGAATTGCAAAAACACCAACTCTGTTTGCAATAAATGCAGGCGTGTCTTTGCAAAGTACTGACTGCTTTCCGAGGATGCTTTCACCATATCCCATGAAAAAGTCAATGACCCTCTGCTCGGTTTTGGGTCCAGGAATAATTTCAAGGAGTTGAAGATATCTTGGCGGGTTAAAAAAGTGTGTGCCACAGAAATGCTTTTGAAAATCGTCAGAGCGTCCTTCACTTAATTGAGAAATAGGAATCCCGCTGGTGTTGGATGAAATGAGCGTTCCAGGCTTGCGAAACGCTTCGACCCTTTCAAAAAGCTGTTGTTTGATATCGAGTCTTTCTACAATGACCTCAATAATCCAGTCGCATCCAGCAATTTTCTCTAAATCATCGTCAAAATTCCCGCATTCTATGCGATTCCTAAATCGTTTTGTGTAGAGCGGGGAGGGCTTTGATTTGAGAGATGCCTTTAATGCGCCTTCTGCAGGAGCGTTCCTTGGACCCTCTTTTGATGGAAGGTCAAGCAGCAATACCTCAGAACCGGTTTGGGCCAAATGGCAAGCTATGGCAGACCCCATAACTCCAGACCCCAATACGGCTACTTTGCGTATCTCGTGCGTTTTAATAGGTGTATTCATTTTAATTGGAGTGGTATAAGATGTTCAGGGTCTTCAAGAATTGTATTGAGTTTTTGAAGACCATCATTTAATTGTTGTATTGTCTCGCCACCTAGCATTGTAGATAACCTTTCATTGATGCCGATGACCAAATCCCTGGCCTGGCGTCTTGAGTCAAGGCCCAGTGGCGTTAAGAAGACTCTCACAGATCTTCCATCGACCTTGTCAGGACGACGTTCTATAAGACCTTTTTCTTCCATACCCTTTAAAGTCCTAGACAATGAAGTGGGCTCCATACCCATTCTCGGCCCAAGCTTTGTGCTGGGCGTTCCAGCTCTCTCTATGCTTAACAGTGCATAGCCCACTGACAAGGTGATGCCACGTCTTTCAGCTTCCGCAGAGTAAAGGCGTGCAAGTTTGGCCCATCCCCACCTCAAGTTAAAGTCTATTGTTTCTTGTCGTTTCATTTGTATCGGCAAAAGTAGTCTAAAATACTATGCATGCATAACAAATTAACAATGTATTTTATATGAATAAGAATCAGTGTTATTTTTAACTCAATAGATGAAAGAATCCAACGGTAATAGATGTGAAAATATAGCGATGCCACCAAAATAAAAGATGCTTCATTTCATTGATACAACACCCTCATTATGTTACGTATTTAAGCACCTTTGGATTAGTTAGCGTACATTAGATAAATGTTTCAAACCATAATTTTCTCAATGCGATATTTGTTGTCTGTTCCTTTCGTTCTACTGCTGGTGAACACCAGTTTTTCCCAATCAGCATCTTGCCTTGAAATTCTCCCAAACCCCAACTTGTCATCACCAGCATTCCAAGAATTTGATCGATTTGTCGACGTTCTTGGTGTCCTTCAGTTTTATGCCGAGCCTGGCGTGAGTGATGCCCAGCTACTTCATGCTGCTTCTATAGGCGCTGAATTGTTAGATAACAATGAAGATGGACTCATTGATGATGTTGAACTTGGTGAACAATTGTCCAATGTAAATGCCACAATGCCACTTTTTCTAGCTGAGGGTTCACCTGCGGAAGAGGCGATGATGGATAATTTTGACGACACATTTTGTGTTCACGCAGTATTGTATTCTGACGAGATAGCACCGGATTCACCTTTGGATTGGTTTTCTGAGGCCTGTCTTGAAGAAATTTTACATACCATTAATGGGTGCGGCCATACGGAATTATACCCGTCCATGTTCGCTTTGTGGCCAGCAGGAGCATCTCAATTGGTTCAAGCAATGGATCTGGCTCGCGGAGGTCAGTTCCTTGGAATTCCTGGTTCATACCCAGAAGAAGCATGGTTTCATTACACAGATGTTACATGTGATTACGAGTGTATGGCCATTGAATACTTGTATTGGGCTTTGGCGACAAATATGGGCGTGTTAAATACGCCTGACATTTGCGATGCTATTGCCGAAGAATGGGAGTTATGCTCTCCAGAACTTCTCGCTTCGACTGACCTCATGATTTATTCGATCATCACTAACCCTTTGAATAAATTACCCCAACAAGCCCCAGATGGTGTTTACTGTCCTGTCGTTTCCGTTTCTGAAACAACGATTCAACGTTCTCCTAACATTTTTCCAAACCCATCTCATGACCAGTTTGTGATTGATCTCAATGCCATGTCATCGCGAGCGAAATACATTGTCATTGCAGATGCTTCAGGAAGAGAAATCTTGACACAAAAAGTGAATCCAAACGCTCAGAGGGTCTTCCTTGATGGGGATTTGGTTTCCGGACTTTATATCGTGTCAATATATTCTGATTCACTGCTTTATTCTACCTCTTTAATTGTCAATTAATATGAACCGTATCGGATTTTCTTCAAGACTGGGTGCTGCAGCATTAGATTGGGTTTTTGCTGGTGTTTTGGCTGGCGTATTGGCAGCCATCTTTGGGGTGTTAGGCTTGACGGCTGGAGGCGCGTTGGGTTTGGCTGTTGATGATCAAGCTGAAATGGAAATTGCCTTAGAAGCCGCAGGACTTGGCGCTGGAATAGGTGCGCTGCTGGGGTTGATCAGTGGCATCATTATCGGTTATTTTTTGTACTCTCTGATTGAAGCATTTGCAGGAGCAAGTCCTGGAAAAATGGTGCTTGGATTTAAAGTGGGCAATGAAGATGGACGTGCAGGAGACACAGGTCTTTATTTAAAGCGCTGGGCGATTAAAAATGCATCAAGTGTTTTTTCCATGGTGGCACTAATCACGGGGCTCGTTTTTCTTGAACCCATCGGATCTTTAATTGGCATTGTGATGTTCTTGGGGTGCTTTTTAGCGCTGTCTGAAGAACGTCAAGCACTGCACGATAAGCTCGCAAAAACAGCGATCTATCACAAAAAAGATTTGATTTAAATCTCTGCTGCTAAAGACCAGCACCTTTTATAATATCCGCAACAACACTTGGGTCAAGAAGTGTAGATGTATCCCCCAGGTTTGTCACTTCACCCTCGGCTACTTTTCTTAAAATCCGCCTCATGATCTTTCCAGAACGCGTTTTCGGGAGACCCATCACGATTTGGATTTTGTCAGGTTTTGCGATGGGGCCGATAATTTCCACGACCGTTTTGTTGACTTCCACAACAAAGGCTTCCATATCAGTGGGCACGTTGTGGCAAATGGCATACGCGTAGATGCCCTGACCTTTGATGTCGTGCGGATAACCTACAACAGCAGTTTCAACGACATTCTCATGCTCATCTATTGCGGCTTCTATTTCTGCTGTACCGAACCGGTGGCCACTGACGTTAATGACATCGTCCACCCGTCCTGTAATCCGATAGTATCCATCCTCATCTCGTCTACAGCCATCCCCCGTAAAATATTTCCCTGGATACGTAGAAAAATATACTTGCTTACATCTTTCATGATCTCCATATGTGGTCCGAATCATGCTGGGCCAGGGGAATTTGATACATAGATTTCCCTGTACATCATTCCCCTCAATTTCGTGTCCGTCAGAATCGACAAGACAGGGTTGAACTCCAGGTAGGGGTAGCGTCGCATAACTGGGCTTCAATTTTGTAATCCCCGCCAATGGAGAAATCATGATTCCCCCCGTTTCTGTTTGCCACCATGTATCTACGATGGGGCATTTGCCTTTTCCGATTTCGTCGTTGTACCAATGCCAAGCCTCTTCATTGATGGGCTCTCCTACAGATCCCAAGACCCGAAGTGACGTCAGTTTATATGGGTTCACAAATTCTTTCCCACATGCTTGGAGCGCTCGAATTGCTGTCGGCGCAGTGTAGAATAAGTTGACCTGATGTTTGTCACAGATTTCCCAAAACCTGCCTGAATCAGGATATGTAGGCACACCCTCGAACATCACTGTTGTAGCTCCCGATAGAAGTGGTCCATATACAATGTATGTGTGTCCAGTAATCCAGCCGATATCTGCCGTGCACCAGTAAACATCTCCATCCTTGTATTGAAAGACATTTCGAAAGCTGTATTCGGCATACACCATGTACCCTCCACATGTATGGACAACCCCTTTCGGTTTCCCTGTAGAGCCTGAGGTATATAGGACAAATAGCGCATCTTCACTTTCCATGGTTTCAGCGGGACAGATGTCATTTACATGCTCAAGTTCCTCATGAAGCCAGACATCGCGACCAGATTTCATGGTCACTTTGCCACCCGTTCTTTTGAGTACAATCGACTTTTCAATGCTTGGGCACGTTTCAAGTGCTTTATCTACAATGTGTTTTAATTCTATTGTTTTTGCGCCTCTATATCCACCATCTGCTGTCACGATAATGTTGCAGGTCGCATCATTAATCCTGTCCTCAAGAGATCTCGCAGAGAAACCTGCAAAAACAACTGAGTGTATCGCACCAATTCTAGCACATGCTAACGTTGCGATCGCAAGCTCTGGCGTCATGGGCATATAAAGACATATGCGGTCACCTTTCTTTCCTCCGTTGCGTTTTAAAACGTTAGCGAATGAACATACACGCTTGTGAAGTTCTTTATACGTGATGCGAACGGTGTCTTCATTTGGATCGTTGGGTTCCCATATAATGGCAATGTGTTCTCCCTTCGTGTCCAAATGTCTGTCCAAGCAATTTTCTGTAATGTTGAGTTGCCCTCCGATGAACCATTCAACTTGAGGTGTTTCAAATTCCCAATTCAAGACCTTCTCCCACTTCTTTTTCCAGGTGAAGCTTTCAGCCTTTTTTGACCAAAAAGCCTCTGGATTATCTATACTCTTTCTGTACTCTTCCTTGTATTCCTTAAGAGAATTGATTTTATTCATCATGGTTTTAATTACAGTCAGACAATAACACCATCTGCCATTCTTAAACTTCGGTCAGCCCTTGAAGCAAGTTCTTCATTGTGGGTGACGATAATGATTGTAAGCCCAAGTCTGTCGCGTAGATCGAAAAACAGATCATGTAGAATGGCGGCGTTTTCAGAATCTAAATTTCCAGATGGTTCATCTGCGAGGAGAATTTTAGGTGCGTTCATGAGCGCTCTAGCAACGGCAATTCGCTGTTGTTCACCTCCAGAAAGTTCTGAAGGCAAGTGGCTGGCTCTGTCGTGAAGCCCCAGATCTTTTAGAAGCTTCCTGCCCCGGGTTTCGGCCTCCAAATCGGATGTGCCAGCAATCCATGCAGGCATCATTACATTTTCTAGCGCAGTAAACTCAGGAAGGAGTCTGTGAAACTGAAATACGAATCCAATGTGCTTGTTTCGAAAATCCGCAAGTGAGGCGCGTGACAGCTTGGACACATTCTCTCCGCCTATTTGAAGCTCACCAGAACTCTCAACATCAAGTGTGCCAAGGATTTGAAGTAATGTGGTCTTCCCCGCACCAGAGGTGCCAACGATGCTGACGACTTCGCCTTCAGCGACCTTTAGAGTAATGCCTTTTAAGACCTCTAAATCCCCAAATTGTTTCCGAATATCTTTTACTTGAATCACAGTTGCAATCTACGCAATCGTGCCCCTTAAATTGCCTAACTTTGCCCCGTAAAATCAACTCTTAAAAGCAGGAAAATGAATCTTCACGAGTATCAGGGTAAATCTATCCTTAAAAGTTTTGGTGTTGCTATTCAAGAAGGACTCGTGGCAGAGACTGCAGAAGCGGCCTACAGTGTTGCTGAAAAATTAGCGGTGGATACGGGCACAGAGTGGTTTGTTGTAAAAGCACAAATCCATGCAGGTGGTCGAGGCAAAGGTGCCGTCATCGAAACGGGGTCTCACGGTGTTGTTCTCGCAAAAGGTCTTGACAAAGTAAAGGGTGTGGCATCAGGAATTCTGGGTGGCCATTTGGTGACTGCTCAGACTTCCTCAGAAGGAAAAATGGTCAACAAGGTTCTTGTTGCTCAAGACGTTTACTACCCAGGGGAAACAGAACCTGAGGAGTACTATGTATCCGTTCTTTTAGATAGATCGTCTGGTAAAAACATCATTATGTATTCTCCTGAAGGAGGGATGGATATTGAGGCAGTCGCTGAAAAGACGCCAGAGCTTATCTATACAGAGACAATCGATCCCGGTGCAGGACTTCAGGGATTCCAAGCGAGACGCATTGCTTTTAATCTAGGCCTCAGTGGTCAAGCTTATAAGCAGATGATCAAATTTATATTCAAACTATACGATGCATATATCGGTTGTGATGCGTCTATGTTTGAAATCAACCCCGTTCTGAAGACGTCGGACAACAAAGTCATTGCAGTAGATGCGAAGGTGAGTCTAGATGACAATGCCCTTTTCCGTCACCCCGTGTATGAAGCGATGCGTGACAAAACCGAAGAGGATCCTACAGAACTGGAAGCTGACGAAATAGGGCTTAGCTATGTTAAACTCGATGGAAATGTTGGCTGTATGGTGAACGGCGCAGGTCTCGCGATGGCGACCATGGATATTATCAAGTTAAGTGGAGGTGAGCCTGCAAATTTTCTAGATGTAGGCGGCACAGCTGACGCATCAAGAGTAGAGCAAGCGTTCCGCATTATTCTGAAAGACCCTTCAGTAAAAGCAATACTCGTAAATATCTTTGGAGGTATTGTTCGTTGCGATAGAGTGGCGCAAGGTGTGGTCGATGCATATTTAAATATGGGGAACATCGATGTTCCTATTATCGTCCGTCTCCAGGGAACAAATGCCACAGAAGCGAAGAAGCTTATTGACGAGTCTGGTTTAAAAGTAACCTCCGTCATCCTGCTTCAGGAAGCTGCAGATGCGGTTGCTGCGGTTGTCGCTTAAATTTTCATAGCGATTTGTACGCCATCCCACACGGGTATGAGTACATTCTCAACCTCTTCGTGATCTAAGATATACTTATTTAATCGGTGTATCCTAGACGCTCCAGATTCAGGTTTTGCACGTTTCTTCTTATCGAGAACCGCCCCTCCCCAAATCACATTGTCTATCAGGAGCCATCCTCCACTTCGGAGTCTAGAGATTGCAAATTCAGCATACTCTATTTGGTGTTCTTTGTCGGCGTCTAACCAAATAAGGTCAAACTCCCCCTTGATTTCTCCACTTTTAATAATGTCTAAAGCATGACCGTAATGCCGCGTGATTTTTTCAAAAACCCCGGCTTCCTGAAAGTACGTCTCATGTATGTGCTCTAATTCGTCGTTGATTTCGACAGTATGAATTTCTCCTTTGGGAGCAAGACCTTCGGAAAGGCATATCGTAGAATAACCAGTAAACGTTCCGAATTCTAAGATGCGATTCGGGCGAACCATTTTACTTATTGTAGATAAGAATCTACCTTGTATAGGATCGCTGAGCATCTGTGGTTTTGTAGTAGACAACCACGTATCTCTTCTCAGTCGTGACAAAACCTTGCCCTCTGGAGATGAATGATCTTCAGAATATTCATTTGTTGCGTCCTCAAAATGTGCCATACAGCAAATCTACCGCGTACCTTGCGCAATACTTGCAAATAAAATGGCAAAACGAAGACGAAATAACGACGGTATGGTATTCAGTACTAATACTGGATTCAATTGGGATGAAGACAGTGGTGCCGAGGATGAGAGTAATTGGTCGCCTTCTATGTGTAAGCTATATGTAAGTTTGGACAGAAAACAACGCGCTGGGAAACCTGTAACACTGATAGAAGGTCATGATGGACCCGCTTCAGAACTCCTTGCTTTGGGTAAAACACTCAAAGTGAAATGTGGCGTAGGAGGGGCTGTTAAAGAAGGGTGTATTCTGATCCAAGGCGATCACAGAGATAAAGTAGTGTCTATTCTTGAAGAAGATGGATTTAATGTAAAACGCAAAGGCGGCTAATAACAATGGATATAACAAACATTCCCACAGCAACGTACCATGCAAAAACACTTGCAGGGTTAGAACAGTTGGTGGCTGATGAGCTGCAGGCGCATGGGGCGACAGAAATTAAAATCGG
The DNA here is from genome assembly GCA_028823435.1 of Flavobacteriales bacterium. Lineage (GTDB taxonomy): Bacteria > Bacteroidota > Bacteroidia > Flavobacteriales_D > Sanyastnellaceae > UBA974. Next base: position 3,438 of record JAPKBK010000002.1, on the reverse strand, counting down.
CAGGAGAGGGGTCGGCTTTACAGCAACGGCAGAAGTCATGTATCGTCATTGTATGCACGCCCGATTTACATTAAAAGTGTTGCGGATTCTATACCAATTCCAAGCGAAGCATACCGATGATCTTTATCGTATGGCTGCGAGAAAGAAGTGGGAGGATGTTTTGAAAGAGGATGGAACGTTAACCATTGATTCTACGATATACTCAGATCATTTCACGCATGATCAATTTGCTGTTCTACGTTTAAAGGATGCGATCGTAGATAGATTCCGTGCGAAAAAGGGTGAACGACCTTCGATTGATCGGCAGAATCCCGATGTCAGAATTCACTTGCATATCAGTCGGGAAGATGTGACCATTTCTTTGGACGCTTGTGGCGATCCATTGTCCAAGAGAGGTTACAGATCTCGAAAAGCGATTGCACCATTAAATGAAGTGTTGGCTGCGGGTCTTCTCGCATTAAGTGGATGGCGTCCAGGAATATCCTTATACGATCCGATGTGCGGATCTGGAACATTTACTTGTGAAGCTGCGCTTTGGGCTTCGGGAATGCCTGTCCAAATGAACCGTTCTCACTTTGCATTCATGGAGTGGATGAATTTCAATCGATCCGCTTGGATTGCAGTTCGTGATGAGGCAATGGATTTCAATCCACCTGTTCCTACAGCTATATATGCTTCTGATATAAGCGGAGACGCGATATCCCAGACCAAATACGCTCTGTCACAACTTGATCTTCCTTCTCACGATGTAAGTGTAGATGAAATCGACTTCTTCCAGTCAGAACCTCAGAGTACAGAAGGCGGGCAGGTGGTTATAAATCCTCCATATGGCGAGCGAATGGAGCCAGAAGATATAGATCAAATGTATGCAGCCATTGGCGACAGACTCAAGTTTCATTGGCCTGGGTTTAAGGCCTGGATCATTTCATCTAATCCCGAGGCGATTAAGCATATCGGCTTAAAAAGCAACCACCGACATAAAGTGCACAATGGCCCTTTAGAATGTCGGTGGTTGGGATATGAATTATACGCGGGCTCTCGCTTCGCGGACAAGGATAAAACGCAATAAAGCGCAATACATTTTCAGCGCATTACTGCTTGACGAAACTCGCTCTCATGATTGAGGTTTCAGAAACGCAATCTACGCTGTATGTTCCGTGGCGAAGTCCACTCACATCTAAGTTGACGTCTCCAGAGGCAACATCTTGTGTGAACACCAGACGACCATTTGTATCATATACGTAGGCCTTGGCATTTGAGTTCAGTTTGAAATTAATCGCATCAACGGTCGGGTTTGGGTAAACGTTAATCGCCGAAACTGCGATTGACCCTACAGCCATCCCAATGCTCACATCTGCGGCACTGCTTGGTTCGATCTTATACTCTTCATATGTGTATGTAAGAACACCCGTTACAGAGTAGTATTCTCCAAGCATCCAAGCCGGTTCAGCTGAGTAAAGCATATCGTCGATCATACAATCTCCAGATCCGTCATCAAAATATCCGTCACCGAACCCCAGGTCTGGATTCGAACAAACAGCATTTGTGACTTTTACGCGGCAGCCTTCGTAAGCTTCTCCTGATTCTGCAATAAACCCAGTTGTGAGATTAATTGCAGCTGGCAGATCATTGCCCGAACTTACTGTTTCAAAATAAGTGATATTAGAAATCTCAGTGAGATCGTAATATTCAAGTACTTCTCCTGTGAGGATGATGAGATCCCCCACAGCCGGGAGATTTGTGTTGTCGTAGATGTAGACGCCGTTCCAAGGGCCCGATCCATCTTGTAAGAAATAGCTGTAATCAGTCGCAGCAGTGACCACGCCTTCAACAGTAACGACTTGTTCAATGAGTGGTGAAGCGAAAAGCTCTCCTTGAACCTGAGCAATCGTATGGGTTACATCTTGAGCAGATGTTAAAGTTGCAACAAAGATGCAAGCGATAGTAAAGAAAAAACGTACAGAGTTTAGCATGATTTAGGTGTTATATTTGAACGGCAATTTAGTTAAAAATCATGCATAGTTACACCTAATTATAGTGTGTTTCCTGATTCATAAAAACAGATGAGATATTTTCTTCGTTATTTGGCACTTTCACTTTCAGCAATCCTCCTTCTTACGTGTTGTAATTTTAAATCACAACACGCAGATCTCATCATACATAACGCGGTAGGTTTGGTATGTGATGGCACTCCTATTAATACAACTAAAATCGCCATCGCTATAGAAAACGGCAAAATCGTAGCAGTAGGGCCTGAGCGGAAGATTTTAAATGCATACATGGCTGATGAAAAGATTGACCTGAAGCAGGCTGTCGTTTATCCAGGATTAATAGATGCGCATGCGCACTTCACGGGGTATGCCTTAAGCAGGCTAGAGGTTGATCTTGTCGGTTCGGTCTCTTATGATGAGGTTTTAACACGACTGGAAGCCTTCTCGGAGACCCATTCTTCAGGATGGCTTTCTGGAAGGGGGTGGGACCAAAACAAATGGACGCCTTCAACCTATCCCACACGTACATTGTTGGATGAACTGTTTCCATCAAGGCCTGTTGCGATACGTAGAATTGATGGTCATGCACTTCTGGCAAATTCTGCCGCACTGAGAATAGCTGGGATGTCTGAAGTACGCTTTATTCAAGGTGGCGAAATGATTTCGCTTGAAGATGGATCTCCTTCAGGTGTACTCATCGATGGCGCAGCGGATTCTCTTTTGGTATTCATACCTCCTCATGATGGTCCAACAAAAGATGCAGCGCTTATTCAAGCACAACATGATCTTTTTGCTTTGGGTTTGACAACAGTGGTTGATGCGGGTTTAGATGTATCGGATATCAATAGGATAGATTCCCTTCACAGGACAGGAGATCTTAAAATACGCGTTGTTGCCATGGCGAGTGGGACACAGCCCAATCTCGATTCCGCTTTCGCAAAAGGGCCTCAACGATCAGACCGTTTAATTGCGCAGTCCATCAAGTTTTATATGGATGGATCCTTAGGTTCTCGTGGTGCCGCCCTTTTGGAACCCTATTCAGACCGCCCATCTCACAGTGGCTTTATTTTTCAGGACTCTGCGGTGTTTCGTGCAAACCTAGAATTAGCAAACGATCTAGGCTTTCAAGTGGCAACACATTGCATCGGCGATTCTGCAGTCAGAAATGTCCTCAACCTATATAACGCTGTTCTTGGTGGTCAAAATGACAAAAGGTGGCGCATTGAACACGCTCAGGTCGTTTCTCCTTCGGACTTGCCTTTATTCACATCGGCGAGCATTATCCCTTCCGTACAACCTACACATGCTACTTCCGATATGTATTGGGCCGGGGAACGTCTCGGAAGAAATAGAATAAGGACAGCATATACCTATCGTGATTTGCAAAACGTTCTAGGTATACTGCCTTTAGGTACAGATATGCCTGTAGAGGATATTGATCCACGTA
>JAPKBK010000319.1 GCA_028823435.1 Flavobacteriales bacterium | reverse complement strand
CTACGGATATGAACATGAACATGATGGAGCTCTGTAAAAGCTATGAGCTTCCTGTTGAAGGCACGTGTGGAGGTATGGCCATGTGCGCGAGCTGCCACATGTATGTCCAAAGTTCACACGACATCTCTGAACGCTCCGAAGACGAGGAGGATATGCTAGACGAAGCGTTTTTTGTTGAGGATAATAGCCGTTTGGGATGCCAAATCAAACTGACTTCAGATCTAGATGGCCTTGAGGTAAAACTCGCTCCAGTAGGTGAGTAGATCTATCTGATGCCCACTCCGGGGTTCAGTAATCCCCCGTTTTCAATAAGTTTGGCGAGTATTTCGGAGTTCTCAAGTTCCTTGACAGCGACGATATGATGCGGTGCATGTGTATCAGAACACACCATTCTGATCCATCCCTGATCTACGGCATAGTTCGCTGTTTCTTTCGCCAACTCGCCATAATTTCCTACAAGTGTCGCCGCGTTGACAGTAAGGATGACTCCTTTTTCGTGTAGATTTTTAAGTTTGCTTCTGTCCATATGCCAGTACGGATATCTGGCGCAGTGCGCCAAAACAGGTGTGATTCCAGAAGTCTGCATCTTGAATATGGCCTCTGTCAAAAGTTCATCATTGGGTGCTTCGTGGAAGGCGAATTCAAAGAGAAGCATGACGTGTTTGTCTCCATTGAGCGGATCTACGCAAGGAAAGGTAAGTAGCTTGTCTGGGTTTTCTAAAAGCGCAATAAAGGAGATCTCGAGGAAATATTCGGCGGCTAGAACTAATTTTAGAGATGGGAAACGTTTGGAAGCCTCCAGTTGTAATTCATTAAAACGCGGTTGTAAAATATCCGGTGTATTTGGATACAAATCTGACATAATATGTGGCGTGGTCACCAACCTTTCGAATCCCAATTGATGTAATCTTGATATTAACGCAAGGGCAGAGGTCATGTCAGGTGCACCATCATCTACTCCGGGCACCAAGTGGCTGTGAACATCAGTAATCAGATGTTTTAAATCGTTTTTGACAACACGTTGACTCGGGCGCTTTCGAAATAGATTTCTTAGAAAAGTTAGCATCACTTTCCGTAATGCTGTTCGTAGTATTTTTCATATTCCCCCGACACAACTTTATTCAGCCATTCTGAGTTTTTTAAATACCACACCACCGTTTTTTCTAAACCCACTTCAAAAGTTTCGCTCGGTTTCCACCCCAACTCTCTTTCTATTTTCGACGCATCGATGGCGTACCGTTGGTCGTGTCCCGCACGGTCTTTCACAAAAGTAATCAGCCCCTCAGAACTTCCTTTCGGTCGCTGTAGCTTTTCATCAACGACTTGAATCAGATGTTTCACCAAATCGATATTCGTCCACTCGTTAAGTCCACCGATATTGTATGTGGAGCCTGAAGCACCTTGATGTAGGATGAGGTCTATCGCGTTTGCGTGGTCTTCAACGTATAGCCAGTCTCTGACATTCAGACCTTGGCCATAAACCGGAAGGCTTTTTTGATCGCAGATGTTCTTAATCATAAGCGGGATAAGCTTTTCCGGGAACTGGTTTGCGCCATAATTGTTAGAGCAATTGCTGATAACTACAGGCATGCCATAGGTATGGTGGTATGCCCTTACGATGTGATCGCTGGATGCTT
>JAPKBK010000095.1 GCA_028823435.1 Flavobacteriales bacterium | reverse complement strand
CAGAATCTGAACCAGAAGCGATGAGTTCAAAAGGAGTGTTGGCTGGGATTGTACTGCCACCACCAAGTGTTGATACTGTGGGAATGCTGTTGTTTGTCGCAGATGAAGTTGCACATGAATTTCCATTCCCATTGACTGTAAATGAGATCATTTCGTTAATGCTGTGGTTGTGGAAATGGTCGTCAGAATTTGACTGAAGATTCGGTGCGCATATCCCAGCGTACCCCATAATTGTAGAAGCCGACCCTGGCTCAAAAGCCGCGCCACTTGACCTGTTGCAACTGTTGTTTTGTGTATGATTCCCACCCCATTGATGCCCCATTTCGTGCGCGACATAATCGATGTCAAATGGATCGTTGACAGGCGAGCTTTGGCCTGTGACACCTCCTGCTTTGTTTCCGCCACAAGGAGATTGCAAGTAGGCAACTCCTCCTCCTCCAGTTGAAAAGACGTGACCGATATCATAGTTGTTAGAACCGATTTCAGTGTCACATGTGCTTTGGTTTTGACTGAGCATCGTACCCCCATTCCCATTTGAATACGGGTCTGACCCACTGTCGAGGAAGATGACATTCTCATTGTTTGCCACAATCACCATTCGGATACATACATCGCGTTCAAATACGCCATTTACCCTTGCCATAGAAGTATTCATTGCCGCGAGAACCCCCGCAACAGTACCCCCGTGGTATTGTGCATATTCACCCGTACAGGCAAGTGCCAAATCATATGTTCTTAAGGTCGAACCATTTGAAACCATCATGCTCTTTTGAATTCCCATTTGGAGAACCTGAGGCTGTGATTTGACAGATTCAGGAGTCTGTGTTGCGTTTTTCGATTTCGGGATGACTTCGCCCAAATGACCATCTTTCACCTCACAACCTTCAAGTTGCTTATCTGTCGTTTCATAAAAACTGTCCTTTGTATAGCTAATGCATTTGGTTAAATCACCAGATGTATAAGGATCAATATAAACTGTTGATTCAGAACGTAGAATCATCGCATGGAATCCTTGAGGCGTTAAGTCAAAACGAACAACCGAGCTCGGATTATCAATGCCCTGACCTAAATAAACTTGTATTTCCGGGTATTTGTCTGCAAGTTCTGGAGCCATCACAGGACTGTTCACGAAGGAAAACAATTCCATCGTACCGTCCGGCATCGGCAATTCTATAACCGCCGACGAATTCCTTGCCGAAGCCTCTTTTTCATGGGGAGCTGAATCTAAAACCTGGCGAATGGTTTCAATGTCAAATGCCACAGTTCTATAAACGGAGGGTTGAATGGTGGGACTTCCTTCATCAGATCGCACACTGACATCAGACCAATAGCTTCCTTGAGCATACGAAGCATTGTTTCCTGCCTGAAGGAAGATTGAGAGAAAAAGGACCGTCACGACTGTGAAGAAAGAAAAAAATCGATTCATGATAATAGAATAGGGTTCAAAAACGTATAAACTGCAGACGCTAGAATCTCACAAACGGTTGCCTTGGGTAGATCGATATTTTTAGTTTCTTTTTCTGTCAAATGAAGGTTTATTCCAAACCTTGATTTTATCTTCTAATTGCACTCCCTCAATCACCTCTACGACAAGGCCATCAGAAAGCCCCAGTTTAAGATTTCGTCGCTCAAAAGTATTTGGCGAAGTCTTTACTTCAACAAATGCTTGACGTCTTTCATATTGCACCAAGTTTTCACTTAAAGTGAGTACTGAATCTCGTCTGTCAAGTTCTACATCAGCGTTTGCTGAATATCCTGCCCTAAGGAATTGTCCGTCTTCCAATGTGACTGCAGCTTTGATTTCAAATTGAATGGCCCCTGACTCTTCTATACCTTTCGGCGCAATCCGCTCTAACGTCGCTGGATATTTTGCGCCATCTATCGCACCTATACTGAGCACCATGTCCATGCCTTCATGTAACTTCTCCACTTCACTTTCATCAATTTTCCCTACGAAAATTAAATCTCTCATATCGGCAACCGATGCGACAGTGGTGCCATCATTAAAGCTGTTTGTTTCAATCACACTGTTTCCTTTTTTAACTCGAACATCTAAAACCATACCGTCGATGGTTGACCGAATCAGCGTATTAGATTTGGAACCGCCACGCGAGGTCACCCCTTCACGAACAATTCGCAGATTATCCTCTGCGCCAATGATTTCTTCTTTGGATTGTTTGAAAGCCAACTCAAACCGTTGCATGTCCATCGCAGACACCACGCCCTGCTCAAACAATTCCGCATTTCGTTCATATGTTATTTTCGCATCATCCCTGGATATATTAGCCCTTGACAAACGATTCTCTGCACTCGAAAGCGCTGCAATGTTTGGAACGATTGTCACTTCTGCCAAAATGTCTCCCGCTTGAACCAAATCGCCCGCCTCGATATGAACCTTCCTAACGATACCACTTACTTGCGGCTTAATTAAGATCTCCTGACGGGGTTGAATGCTCCCCGACGCAACGGTCTTCAATATAACATTGCCAATTTCTGCTGATTTTACCCCGTAAAACATCTCAGAAACTTGTTCTTTTTCGTAAAGAAAATTCACCGTATAAATCGCCATACCTACGATTACAACAACCAAACCCATCAGGGCATAAAGTTTACCTTTTTTCATTCTGTTCTAATTGCTTCTACTGGACGAATTGCTATTGCGCGAACTGCTGGCAATATACCCGCTATAACACCCATCACGAGCATCACACCGAGGGCAATAAGTACAGTATATAATGATACTTCTGGATTTCGGAAACTGCCTCCTGAACCACCCATGGATTCAAGCAAATGATTGACGCCCTCAAGGGAGGCAACACCAAAGGAGACCCCCATCAGACCACTAAGTGTGGTAAGAAAGATGGTTTCCGACATGATTTGTCTCATGACGGTTAAAGGCGTCGCGCCCATCGCTCTGCGAATCCCGAGTTCTTTTGTACGTTCTCTCACAGTTATAAGCATAATATTCATGATCCCGATCGCACCTGCGAGCAATGCAAGTCCTCCAAATATGAATGAAATCAGCCTGAAAGCTGCAAACAAAGACTCAACTTCTTCAAATTCAGAAGCCATAGACCAAGACCCCATGGCTCGTTTGTCATCGGGGTGGACACTTTTACGTTGCTTTAACAAAGACATCACCTCAGCCGCAGATGTATCTGCATGGACATTCTCATCCATGAGTAAACTGTACCAACCTACCTCATTGTTTGTATGAAAAGACTTCCCGAAAGTGGTGTAAGGAATGAAAATGCTTTGGTTATCCTCCTCTGCATCTTCTCCCGTTTTATAGGTGGAGTAAACGCCAACCACACTAAATATGACACCTTGAATTTGAATAGAGGACCCAATCGGTTCTATTTCTTTGTCATAAAGTAGTTCTAAAACCCGCTTTCCAATGACAGCAATTTTCCGTTCGTTATCGATGTCACCTTGATTTAAATACCGGCCACTTAAAATTTTAACTGGATCAATTTCTATGTAGCCTGGAACATCCCCATAGACATTAAAGGCACCCGATTTCGTCCCCCTTGTAACGTTGTTCGACCCTCTGTGACCACCCAGTTGATTTCGTGGCGCGACGAGCTTGATCGATGTGGCATTTTCTCTCAAGAACTCGGTATCCGAATTGTTGAACTCAAATCTTCTGCCTCTTTTAAATCCTTTGTATGGCATGGAGGTCATACGGGACCATAAAAACATTGAGTTCTTCACCCTTCCACCCATTTCACTCGTCACACCATTCTCCAGTCCGTTTGATGCTCCTACAGTCACAACGATCATAAATAGCCCCCATCCCACTCCCAATCCAGATAAAAATGTTCTAAATGGATTCGTCAAGAATACTTGAAGAATCTCGAGGACACGATCCAGGTCAAATAGATTTATTTTAGACTCTTTTTTCATTCGTCTCTCAGCGCTTCCACCGGCTTAATGCTAACCGCACGAAGCGCAGGCCCTATTCCACTCACGACACCTACGACAGCTAGTATTCCAAGCGCAACTAGAGCAATCCTGAAATCAACTTGTGGGTTTTTAAAGTATTCATGATCAATCATGGGCGAAACCACTTCAAGCAATCCCACACCTGTGATTAATCCTGCCGAACCTGAAACGATCATGAGCGCCAGTGACTCTTGTACCACAAGCCCTAAAACAGAGATACTTGATGCGCCAAGTGCTTTGCGAACACCTATTTCTTTTGTCCGTTCTTTCACAGCAATCGCCAAAATATTTGCAACTCCTACAGCACCTGCCAGAAGCGTAAGAAGCCCCAGTCCCCAGATAAACAATTCTATTCCTAAAAAGATATTCTGGAACCTCTCGTACTCCTCGTTGTTGTTCTCAATACGCACACCACGTGCATCATCCGGATGAACAACTTTTCTGTCCTTGAACCAAGACAACAAAGCGTCAGACAACGATCTCGTATCCGCAACAGGCATGTCGCCAGTACCTAGAATAATTTGGTCAACTTTATCGCTCGACCTAAAGATGTTCTGAGCTGTCGTAAAAGGCAAGTAAGCCATCTTGTTTTCCCAACGACTCGCAGGATCATCAAAGGTCCCTACAACACGAAATTGAACACCTCCAATAAGGAGATACGTTCCAATGGGATCAACACCCTCGAACAGGTCTTCAACGACTGTCGCGCCAAGGACAGCAACCTTCGTTTCCTCAGCGACATCACGACTGGAAATATATCTCCCATCAGTCAGGGTTGTATTCTCAAGCATAAGATGATCTGGATCCACGCCCCTTAAAGGAAAATTACTTTGTTGATCTTCATGCGCCATCACAACCCCCCAAATCCTCACTCTCCTGGAATATGCATGTACCGTATCCATTTGCTGAAACATTGCATCCACATCAGAATTGCGCATCTTCACTTGTCTATTGGGCATATTACCACGATAGGCAAGCTGAGTTCTACCCGCATCCACCCAAATAGAATTTACTGCATCATCACTGAATTGGTTTTGTACGCCATTTTGAAGGCCAAACCCCAATCCTTGCATGACAACTAAAATAAACACCCCCAAAGCAATCGACAATCCAGTTAAAAAAGTACGCATAGGGTTACTTAGAACCGTATTTGCAATTTCTAACCACGTATCTCGATTGAACATGATTTAGCTTAAATCAATTAATCCATCGACGAGATGAATCGTCCTGTCACAAAGCGCGGCGATATCGTGCTCATGGGTGACGATGATCATCGTAATTCCATCCGCATTAATTTCACGAAGAAGTGTCATGACATCACTTGAAGTCACTGAGTCGAGGGCTCCCGTAGGCTCATCCGCAAGAATAACTTTTGGCTGTGCCACAAGTGCTCTGGCAATAGCGACCCTCTGCTTCTGTCCACCACTCATTTGGTTCGGGAGATGGGAAGCCCAATCCTCAAGACCTACCTTTTTAAGGTAATCCATCGCGATAACATTTCTCTTTTTCCGAGGTATACTTTGATAATAAAGAGGCAGAGCGACATTTTCAAGCGCCGTCTTAAACCCAATTAAATTAAAACTTTGAAAAACAAAGCCCAACAACTTACTCCTGTACTTTGCAGCTGCGCGCTCATTAAGGCCAGACATAGATTCTCCAGAGAGCAAATAATCCCCACTGTCAAAGCTATCTAGGAGTCCCAATATATTCAAAAGTGTCGACTTGCCAGAACCCGAAGACCCCATTATCGCGACCATTTCTCCTTTTTTAATGTTGCAAGAAAGGCCTTTTAACACCTCTAATTTTTGAGATCCGGTGACGTATGATTTCCCTATGTTATTTAATTTTATCACCCCGCGAAGATACCATTCCACACGCCCTCTGAAAAGTTAAATTCTCTCAACACGTTAAATTCTCTATTAACCACGGAAAAAGCCGTACTTTCGCGCGTCCTTAGACGGGCATAAAAAGCCCTCCTAATTAACTCCACCCACAATGAGCGGAATCAGAAATATTGCTATTATTGCACACGTTGACCACGGAAAAACAACCCTGGTAGACAAAATCATACACCGTTGTGAAGTCCTAGACTCACACAAGGTTACTGGAGATCTTATCCTCGACAGCAACGACCTAGAGCGAGAAAGGGGAATTACGATTCTCTCAAAGAATGTGAGTGCGCAATGGAAAGGAACGAAAATCAACATCATTGACACACCTGGTCACGCTGATTTCGGTGGAGAAGTCGAAAGGGTTCTTAAAATGGCAGATGCTGTCATTCTTCTGGTCGACGCATTTGAAGGCGCTATGCCTCAAACACGCTTCGTGCTAGGCAAAGCGTTAGAGCTAGGTCTCAAGCCCATTGTCGTCGTCAACAAAGTTGACAAAGAAAACTGTACGCCTGACATTGTTCATGAGCAGATTTTTGACTTAATGTTCAATCTTGATGCGACGGAAGAGCAAATAGATTTTCCTACTGTGTATGGATCTGCAAAGCACAATTGGATGGCGGAAGATTGGCAAAAGCCGACTGACAATATTGATTACCTCCTTGACCTCATCGTTTCTGAGGTCCCAGAGGCTCCTTTTTATGAAGGCAATCCGCAAATGCAGATTACCTCATTGGACTATTCTAAGTATACTGGCAGAATCGCAATCGGAAGACTTTACAGAGGAGAGATACACACGAATCAGGACTACGCACTTTGCACATCCGATGGCGTAAAGAAAATTCGCGCAAAGGAACTTTTCATATTTTCTGGTTTGGGAAAAGAAAAAGTTGACTCAGTACGAGCGGGTGACATCTGTGCTATTAACGGAATAGAAGGATTTGAAATTGGTGACACCATTTCTGACCTAGAAAATCCTGAGCCCATTGACCGCATCGCCGTTGACGAGCCTACGATGAGTCTGCTGTTCACGATAAATACGTCGCCATTCTTAGGCAAAGATGGCGAATACCTGACATCACGTCACATTCGCGAGCGTCTGGACATTGAGCTCCAAAAAAATCTGGCATTGCGAGTCGAAGCCACTGACAGTGAGGACAAATGGAATGTCTACGGTCGCGGCATACTTCACCTTTCTGTACTCATCGAAACCATGCG
>JAPKBK010000094.1 GCA_028823435.1 Flavobacteriales bacterium | reverse complement strand
GTTATGGTAAGCGAGGGGTTTACGCCGGGATTAGAGGAAATCATGGAACCGTCCACCACGAACATGTTTTTATATCCGAAGACCTCGTTGTCCTTATTGATGACACCCTTTTCAGGGACTGAAGCCATGACCGAACCGCCGAGGATATGTGCCGTAGAGGGAATACCCGACAATGTTTCCAGAACAAATGAAGTCGATTTTCCTTGGATTAATTCTGCAAATTTCTGAGTCAAAGTGTTTGAAGCGGAGATATTGGGACTTGGTGCTTTTCCTTTTGAAACTGAAGACGAAAGCCTTCCTGTAAGTCCCAATTTAAACTTCAATGTGCTGTCTAAAGTTTGCATGAACAGGAGCACCACAGTGCTTTTAGACCATACGTTGCTCACGTAAATTTTTGCATAACTCCATGGCGCTTTCAACAAAGAAAAGGTCATCCGAGACAACCGCACGACAACATTTGACCCATGTGAAACGGGCAGATGGAGCAGCTTCCAAAATCCCGATCCCGCAGAATACCTCACGGCCTCCAAGTGTGAGTTTTCATCTGTGTGTAGTATCGATCCTATCGCCACTCCCTTAGACATATCCAAGTCCTTGCGGAGCGTACTGACACTAATAAGCGTCTCGTTATTCGTGCGGATATCTCCACCCACCATCTCCGAGAGATTTGGCAAAGTCGTCGATTTCAATTTTAAAAGCAGCTTCACCGTTCCCAATACTCCCCCAGAAAAAATGACACCTTTCGCGCGAACCTCTCTCCTGCCACCAAATAATTTTGTGCTTGATTTCAAGGAAACCATATATCCATCTGCCCCTTCACCCCCATGAATCGGCGCGACCCCGACAGCCTCATTTTCTGCAAGAATGTCTGCACCCAATTTCTGAGCAAAGAACAAGTAGTTCTTGTCAAGTGTGTTTTTCGAATTGTACCTGCATCCAGTCATGCACCCACCACAATGAACACATCCTGTTCTTGAAGGGCCCTCACCGCCAAAATAAGGGTCCGCCACTTCTCTCCCTGCCTCTCCGAAATACACTGCGACATTTGGATGACGAAATTCCTTTTCCTTTCCGATCTCCACAGCTAAATCTTTCAGCGCTTTATCTGCGTCAAAAAGCCGAGGGTTCGGCGTAGCCCCTAACATCCGAAGCGCCTCCTTGTAATGCGCGTCTAGTTCTCCCTCCCAGTCTAAGAGTCCAGCCCAGCTTCCGGAGTCGAAAAACGCGCGCGAAGGTCGCGGCAATGTATTTGCATAAACCAAGGAGCCTCCCCCAACGCCAGTTCCAGAAACGATCGTGACATGCCTCAGAAAAGTCATCTTCATGATTCCAAAAAACCTAAGTCCCGGAATCCACAGCCATTTCTTCAAATTCCAATTCGTCTTGGGGAAATCATCCGCATTCTTAAACCACTTCCCTTTCTCGACCACAAGCACTTTATAGCCTTTCTGACTAAGCCGTAAAGCAGATACGCTCCCCCCAAAACCACTCCCAATTATCACATAATCATAATTAAAGTTTTCAGAGGTGCTTTGCATTTCCACAATTTAGTCAAAAAAAACAGGAAATCATTGGAAACATCTTACTCACACGAATTTCCATACACACTCAAAACTTGCAATAAATCTTCAACGGACACCACACCATCTTGTGTGAGATCGTATTCACATAACGATGAACACCCATATTCACTTAATAAATTTAACACATCCGGAACATTGACAGTGCCATCCAAGTTCAAGTCTTCAGAGTAACACAGGCTTGTTGCCACGTTGATGGAATATGGGAGCAAGACAATATTTGTATGTCCCGTATCTGGAATTAATTGAATATAATTGTCATGATCGATGACATCAAACAAAGAATCCGAATGCCATTTCTCCCAAGAAACCGTCCCAGAAAGCAGGCTGTCCACAGAAACCTCTAGCGTGTCGCTTGAAAGATTTGTCAAGACCACAGATGATTCAAAGGTGGAGTCGTTTTCAAATCTCCAGCCAAAAAGCTTGGGATAGACAACCGTACGGGTAACATTGTTGTTGTTATTGAGGTAGGTGACCGAGTCCATTAAATGAACAGGTGTTTCAATTTTTGTGGATCGGTTTTTACCCAGTTTGGCCTTGTTCCAAATCGTGGCAAAAACGCCTGTCGCTCTTTTTCTGAAACCATTCTGAGTGTCTAAAGCTTCCCAGTTGTCAAAAATCCCCCCGACATTAAACATACTGATATCTTCAACCAATTTGTTGCTTAAAAAGAGGTGATGAGAGGCACTAAACATCAACACCAAACTCCACCTGTTTAAAAACCGTTTGTCCAATGTATTGTCAGTAATCCCATAGCCTACCCATAGCTCATGATTTTGCAAATTGGCCGTGGTGTCTTGAAATTCTCTGACCTTTTCATAGGTAGGGATTTGGTCAAAGGCATAGGCCAACAATTGTTTTGTGGTGAATAGGGTGTCTGCTTCTTTTAAGTAAAAAAATGCGGACCATCTGAAGGCATCCGCTTGATTTGTCATGTTGTATAAGGCTTCATTCCATTCCTGAGCCCTGGGATTGTAAGCGCCGAAATTTCCGGCTGAGACTGCGATTTTTGTGTTTGGAAGCATCGCCCTTATCGAGTCGATATAGATGTCACATGTTGCAGCATAATCTTCCGCCGTGGGGTAATGACTTATGCTTAGGTCATTGCCGGCTTTCCCCATTTCGTCTCCGAGTCTAATTCTTTCAATCTTAACGCCATTATCCTTCGCCGATTGTAAGTCCGCCAATTGCTTAGACATACTGCTACTTATCATATTTAGGCAATAAAGACCTTCAGCCCCAATTTGATCTAACGCATTTTGAAAGTTCTCAGGTGTGATTTCAATGACCGTCGCATTTAATGGCCCCCAATCTAACGTGATGGTGTCTACACAGCAGGTGTCTAACAATTCTTGAGGATAAAACCACCCGTTTTGCCAATCCCAAATGTTTGCGCTTGGAGGATATGCCAGTACATCCGGATACATCGAGGCTACTGAGTCATTGAAAACGTCATTGACCCAAGATGGACCTCTCCAGGTTTGCCCACCAAAATTAGCAGTAGGGATCGAACGGATAAAAGTATCCAGCTCCAATTGTACCGCCTGAGAAAAAACGGAACCACTGGGTCCAAGTGAGAATAAAATTGACAATGCAATTGACAATATGAGTCGTCGTTTTTTCATAACAACACTCAATATAACCTAAAAGAGAGCAGAAATGCCATTTCAATAAAACGATGTGTGCTGGAGAGGCGCTGTGATTAATCTCTTCGCACCCAAACACAGTTCCTGAAAATCCCATCACAATTCTCCTTGATCTTGTTGCCTACCACCCTGTAATCTGTGTGTTGAATAGACCCTTCAATCCCGTAAAATTGAAATGACGAACTGTCCGGGTAGAGCGTTAACTTCAAGAGCGTATCGATCTGTAAGAAATCATATGTCCCAGAGTGACTTTCGCCATTTTCATAGCCAAACCTATAATATCCAGGACTTCCGTCCCCGACATTCAAGTTCTCAAAGACCATCACTTCCGGTCCGTTTTCTTCACAATTGGGGCATCCTCTGTCTGCATTAATATCGTAGGTGCCTACAATTTTCTCTTCAATGGGCTTGCAGCCCATCCAAACCAATGAAACGATAAGAATGTAACTCAATGTCTTCATATCCTCAAATATCGGAAACTCTTACCAAATCTTTCATACAAAACTTCTCCTCTAACCGTCAGTTACAAACCACTTGTCTGTAGTTATTTAGAAGCACATTCACGTAAGCTTAGTTCCCACTTTCCTGACACATTAAATTAATTAATTCAATCACCATGAAGTCATCTTGAGGTTGACCATCAATTTCAAAGGCATTGATTTCCCAGGATTGATCTTCATACACACTGAACTGAACGAGTGAAAAAGCTGTGGCATTGTCATACAAAATGTTTCCTGTAACATTAATGTAATAATAACCGTCTTCTGCGAAGAAGCTATCCCAAGATGGGTTAGCAAAAAAATTCTGAACCAAAACTTCTACAGTCGTTTCTTCGCAAAGGTCAAAATAGCCCTCTTTCACAATGTCTTCCCAAGAACCCGTGACAACGGGCATTGTTTCAGGCAATTCTTTTGCAACTGTGATAGATTCGTTTGAAACTGCGATAGAATCGGCTGCCCAAATTGTACTCATCATTTCATAAAGCACCAATAGAGAGTCTGTTTGTTGATGGGATATGGAGAGCAATTCGTTTTTTTTGTGAATCGTGTCACTTAGTGCGCTTAGTTTGTAAATCAAGGAATCACGCTCACTTTCTGTTTCAAACTTCTCATCCTCGATTTTATTTTTTTCTTGCAAAAGCCTGACCACCTCTGTTGCTAAATCACTTTTTTCCTGACTTAGTTGATACATTTCCTTCACTTGATCCGACAACGTTTGATCGTTCGTTATTCGTTCATTCATGAGCACCTCAGAGAGACTGTCTACCCTAAGATTTAGTGTGGCAATCTGTTCTTTTTTAGATTGAGCCGTTAACAACAGCGGAACAACAAGTAGAATAGTGAAAAGGAAATATCTCATAACATTGGTTTTAAGACTTCTAATGTACTAAAAGACACGGCATACTCTCACGCTTAAGTCTTTGTATCTCTATCCCAAGCAAAACGCTATCGTCTCAGCTAAGCTATCCGCGAACATCACCGTAAGAACTTAAGAATAGCAAAAAATCTGGAGAGCCTACTATACCATTGCCATCAAGATCAGAAGGGAATGGGTTAATCGCTCTTGGTAGTCATAATTTCCGTCATCAACTGTCGCTAAAAATCAATGGCCTGTTTTCTTTTTAATCTCTAAACACAAATGATTTAAATTTGACTTATGAAAAACATATATGTCTTAACTGTCGTTTTTTTTCTCGCTGCAGGTATTGTGGGCTGTGACACATTAAATCGATTGACGCAATTCGATATGACGATTAACTCCGAGTGGGTTTTCCAATCGACTTTAAACCTCAACCTCCCCATAGATCTGATTGTGCCAGACATTGAGACGAATTCATCCTCAACATTTGAAGGAGAGGGCACAGTTGCTGACCTTGTTGAAGACATCCAATTGGAGGGCCTTACCATTCAATTGACATCTCCCAACTCTGAAGATTTTAGTTTTCTAGAATCTTTGGAAGTTTATATTCAAACAGAAGGTCAAATCGAACAACGCATTGCGTTTGCTGACGTTATTTCAGACAATGTAGGCAACACCCTTGAGTTAGATGTTGAATCTGTGAACTTAACTGCGTATGTTGCGTCTGAAACCTTTTCTCTTCGCTTCAACTCTGTGATCGATGAGATTGTCACACAAGACATGACGATAGCCATTGCTGCGACATTTATGGTCGACGCTAAGCTTTTATAAGACGTGGCTTACACCAAGCGGTGTTTCATGATTCGTCTTTTATGCAGCGGACAGACATCGCGTCCTCTGCGAAGTTACCATTGGAAGGCAGAAGGGATGCCGAGTTTTGATCTGACCAAAGAATCATGTAGTAAGCGGAATTGGACCCCGTAGATTCCGAAGACCAATAATATGCGTACGACTCCATGAAGAAGTAACCAGGATCCGAGCTGTACGGAGCGTTCACCCAGTTAAAATATCCTGATGGAATCGCTGTAAAACCATAGTCGTCATTCCCATTCCATGTCGGATACACAGCTTTTAACGCTGAGCCTGCGTTGGAAACTCCACCTACCTCCTGAGTAAGAGCATCAAAATCAGTCAAACTAGGTAAGTGCCATCCCACAGGACAAATGCCTCGGGAATCAGCTGATGCAAACCAGGAATATAACATTCCATTTTCAGCGACATTTGATAGGTCGTCTCCGTAAAAACATTTGTAGTTGGGATTTGGACCGCTGACAGGGTTCTCGATGGAGTTGAGTGGGATACTTGTTCCATCAGTGTAGTTCTCCGCCCTAAGATTCTCCGCAAACCAGCATTGCTCTCCAATCTGCACAGTCTCGTAGTCGTAGCCTTGGTATTCAAGTAAATCTCCGCATGAAGCAAATTCAGCAACAGCACAATCTCCATAAGCCCCAAGAAGATCCATTAGATCGTTAAGGTCAGTACAACCGTCTAGGTTAGAGTCAGTGGGAATTGAAGTCTCACAAATACCAAGCTCCCAATTCCATGTCATTCCTATATTACAGCATCCAGGTCCTGGACAGCAAGTGTAGTCGCAAACTTCACCCTCACATTCAGCCATTGAATTATAATTGCACGCTGTAGGTTCCAAACAACCAGAAGGAATGCAGTTTCCATTATCAAGATTTGCTCCAGAATCATAATTGCAAGCAGTTGCATCAGTGCAGCCTTCAACGGGTTCTTCTGCATTATATAGAGCAACGACTTCTTCCACCGTTAATGCTCTATCCCAGAAACCTACTTCATCGATGCGTCCAGTCGTGTATTGATTGTCTGCTCCCCCACCAATAAAGAATGCATTTGAGCCTAGATAGCATCCTCCCCCTCCAGAAGTCATGTTTACATATACCGCACCATCCACATACAGAGTCGCTGAGTAAGCCCCAGACACGATAACCAAATGATGCCAAGTATCATTGATATTTAATGAAGCATAAGGATTGTAAAAGCATTGAGAATAAAGATCCACATTGGCTCCTGAGTGATTATAGGCATAAGCAAACGTATGTTGACCATAATTCCCCAATTGAAAAAACAAATCATAAGGTTGACCACCAGCGTCACCTTGAGAGAGAAGCCAAAGAGACACCGTGGTCTCACTTGGGTTGTTTAACCCACCTAATGAACCATTGACATATGAGGATACGCCATTGAATGAGCCTGCACCACCCCCAATTCCAAAACGGTCTGGGCCAAAAGAAGCACCATTGTTTTGTCCATGGTTACCATTGCCACTTGCATCGTTAAAATTTCCATCGAATGGGAAATAAGCGACTAAGCCATCAGTGGATACATGTCCAGGGACCTGACCAAAAGCATTCAAGCTCAGAGCAGCGATAACAATTGTGATTAAATATCTCAT
>JAPKBK010000093.1 GCA_028823435.1 Flavobacteriales bacterium | reverse complement strand
ACACAGCAGATCTAGGTCTTACTTGGGATGTCACGAACACACCGTTAATTCAAGGAGGGACAATGACTGGCGCATTCGCCATTGCTTTCAAAAATGAAAAAGAAGGAATCATGATTGGCGGAGATTGGGAGAATCAAAAAAACAACGTTGGCAATCTTGCCTATACTTCTGACGGAGGCGCAAATTGGATTTTGAGATCTGAGGGCACGGGCCCCGGATATAGGTCATGTATCATTTGGAGACCAAACCACAAAAGCGAATGCATTGCAATCGGTTCTAAGGGCATTGATCGGTCAATCGACAACGGCCTTACCTGGGAGCATATCTCTGATGAAAGTTATTACACAGGTCGGTTTACGCCAGATGGAACGACCCTTTGGCTTGCTGGACATCAAAAAATAACCAAAACGACCTGGCCCATTGTGAGTGACTCAAAATCTAGGCTAGAAGAATGAAAGGCACGCCCACACCTGAAACAATCAGATTGCGTTCTGATGTCGAAAACAAGCTTGGTTTTGAGGTCACATGTACACGTGACTGCATCATCCTTTCCCAAGAACTCAAGCGGTTTGACCAACGGTTTTCTCTTAGCGTAAGTACCTTGAGACGGTTTTTCGGAATAATCAAGCAAAACAGTCCCACGTCGTATACCTCACTTAATGCATTGGCAAGATATACTGGTGCACCAAGCTATGACAAATGGAATGACCTTCATTTCCAGAAGATTAATAAAAAGGGAAAGAAGACCTCTGAAATATTTAAAGATGAAATCACTTTTAAAGATTTCGTCCTTAGTAGTGATTTCAACACAAGGCCTGAAACCATCACGAGTTCAATTCAAATCATTAATGAGATTTTAAATCTGGTTGAAAAAAAGGAAACGTTTCAACTGTCTGCTCAAAAGTTAAGGGAAATAAACAAACTCACATATAATTTAATTAAAATTGATGCCTATCCAAATGAGGCATGGAAAAGATTAAATAGAATCCCTCGCGCTCGTATTTTTACAGAAGCATTTCCACCGATTGATTTTTTAGATGGGATTGGAGAAATGTATATGCAGGACTATTTAGAAACTTCCTCTACGGAAGAAGAAAGAATGTTTGCCACTGCATTAATCGCGGCAGGGTCAATTTATACCGGAAGTAATTTAAAATCTGCAGTCAAGAATCTCAAACCCATAGAGAAGTATGACACGACGATTCACCCATCTCCTCAAGCAAGAGTGCTTGGCTTAAATCTTCTTGCTTTAAAAAATGGTGTCAAAACGGAAACAAACCAGAAAAAAGATTTTAGAAGATTAATCCTCGAGGGAATTAATGACGAAACTGAGATTTGGCCAAAATGGTCGGGCTTGGCAAATATTTTCAAACTCAAGTTGGCTGAATGGCTTATTTTAAGCAATGACGTGGAACTTTTACAGGCATTCTACAGTTCAATAAAGACATTGAAGTCGTCTCAAGCAATCACCTATAAACATGACCAGTTTGATGTCAGTTTTGAAATATTTAATGCCTGGGCGTTATTCTTAATTGACAAGAAAAAAGAAGCAATGGATACCATAGAGTCCATCGATTTAGAAAAACTATCTATCCATGAAGAGAGAACAATCTCGATCTATTATTACGCGTTAACTTCGAAACTGTATACTGGAGACAAGAGAATGGAAAGCATAAAATATTTAGACTTGTTAACTGAACAAACGAAATATCACGGATTGCGCACAATGTTAAATTTAATTAACTAAAAACACATGAATAATTTGGTTAAGTTGATCCCTTGTGTTGCGGTAGCGAATTTATAATAATGTTGTGCAATCACTACAATAAGAACTCAATTGAACTAGAATGAACTCAATTGAACAAATAAAGAACATGAAATTTGACGCATTGGTTTTAGAAGGAGGTAGTTTAAAATGCGCGTTTACAGCTGGCATATTAGATGTACTCATGGATTCTGATTTCCCTGAATTTAAGTACTACTATGGTGTATCAAGTGGCTCTATGGCCATGTCATATTTGTTGTCAAAGCAACGGTCTAATTTCATTAAGGTCACAAGAGCACTTGTAGAAGACCCTAATTTCATTAGCTACAGAAACACTTTTTCACAACAGGGATTAATGAACCTAGATTTCCTTCAGGGATATGTTCACGACACTTATCCCTTTGATGAAGAAGCTGCAGATAGAAACAGTGAAGGGAAAAAAGTGTGTATCGTAGCCACTGACCATCTTTCAGGAAAGCCACATTACCTAACACCTGGCAAAGGAAAGTGGCTGAATTACATGATGGCTTCGGCAACATTACCATTCATCACAAAGGGGAGGACGAAAGTGGATGGTAAATGGATGTTTGATGGAGGATACTCTGATGCTATACCTGTTAAAAAAGCGATTAAAGATGGCGCAAAAAACATTCTAGTGATCAGGACAAGACCATCTCATGAGAAAATTGACAAAAGCTATGTTTCATTAATGGCTGAATATTGGAATTACGACAACGACAATATATCTGACCTATTCTCACAAGGCTATAAGACATACAATGACTGCGTCGATTTCTTAAACGGACCTGAACCCAAGGGTATTCATTGGACGCAAATTGCGCCCCCAAATGCACTTAGATCAGAAGGATATTACCTGCACGTACAAGACATCGATGCAGACTACCGATTGGGACTTGAGATGGGATTAAACTTCCTGTCCGACATGAAAAAATAATTAGTGCTTGATAACGATGTGCTTCTGATCGAATCTGAAACGATCTCCAAACACACCTCCCTCGGCCCTCTTGCCCGCAGAAATAGCCATCGTCACACTTGCTCTGCGAGGAAGCCCTAACAGTTTCTTTACTCTTCTAGAGTCTAAACCCTCCATAGGGCATGTATCAAATCCATGCGCTCTCATTGCAAGCATAAAATGAGCACAAGCAAGCGCTGTACTCTTGTTTCCCCAAACAGTCATCCCCCACCGTCCCATAGGTTCCCTAGGTGTAGGCTTGGAAATACCTCTTATGTTATAAAAAAGCCACTTAAATGGCGCTGCGAGTCCTAGAAAACCAGTCGTGTAAACCATAGGCGTTATTTTTCTAAAATATTGATATGCTTTCTCAGGCATATTTCCTCTGCGGTCAAATTCCTCAATCATCCAAGTATTGTTTCTCTTCCAAAGATCAGGTCTCGCAACAAAGACAAAAAGTTCTTTTGCTGTAGAGGCTGCTGGTTGACCTAGACAAAGCTTCACAAGTTCTTTCTTTTTTGATGAATCGATGACATGATGAATCTCCCACGCTTGAAGATTGGATGAGTTTGGTGCCTTCAAAGCAGCATCTAAGCATTTATCAATCACATCCTGAGGAATCTCATCGTCAGCAAAAAATCTGACACTTCGACGAGAATCGACAATCGCATGAAAAGCAGTTGAATCTGTTTTGGCGGCTTCAACCGAAGGACGTGACTTTTCCTCTGGCGCAACGAACATTTTAACTTTTACCATAAATATGAAGTGTTATATTGACAAAAACAGACCTGCTATAGTCGCAGACATAAGATTTGAAAGCGTACCAGCGGCCACAGCCAAGAGACCAAACTTAGCAATCTCTGCTCTTCTAGTTGGTGCTATTCCACCCAGTCCACCAAGAAGTATCGCTATAGAACTGAAATTGGCAAAACCGCAAAGCGCAAAGGCAACAATCGCTTTTGACTTCTCAGATAAAAGCAAGGTTGTATCCTCGGCCAAGTAAGGCATAAAATCGAGATAAGCCACAAATTCATTCACGACCAATTTCTGACCGATAAAAGAACCTACTGTATTTGCTTCATGCCATGGAACACCAATCAAGAATGCAAGCGGACTAAATAAATATCCCAGCAGTAACTCAAGCGTGAGGTCAGGCATTCCGAACCAACTTCCTACACCTCCAAATATTCCATTCACTAGGGCAATAAGACCTACAAACGCAAGAAGCATCGCACCTACATTCAAAGCGAGTTTCAGACCTGACCCTGCTCCTGATGCTGCTGCATCAATTACATTCACCGGCTCATCTTCTGAGTCTTCACCTTCACTTAATTGATCGAGTTTATAAACAGACTCCTCCGTCTCCGGCATAATCAATTTTGCAAACAGCAATCCACCTGGCGCAGCCATAAACGAGGCCGCTATAAGATACTCTATAGGAACACCCATAGAAGCGTAACCTGCAAGAACACTTCCCGCTACTGAGGCTAAACCTCCACACATTACTGCGAAAAGCTCAGATTTCGTCATCGTCTTAATGAAGGGGCGCACAACGAGAGGGGCTTCTGTTTGGCCCACAAAGATGTTCGCCGTAGCCGACAAAGACTCAGTGTGTGATGTCCCGAGCAACTTACTTAACGCGCCTCCCAGAATATTGATCACCCACTTCATAATCCCCACATAATAGAGGACACTAATAAGTGCAGAAAAGAAGATGATGACTGGAAGCACACGCAATGCGAATATGAATCCAAAATTAGTTGTTGCAGTAAGATCTCCGAAAAGAAAATGTATTCCATCATCCCCGAAAGCAATGACTTGTGCCACGCCATCTGATATAAAAAGCAAGATCTTTTTACCGAAAGGAATATACAAGACAAAGGCGCCGAACATGAACTGCAGCGCAAAGGCACCCATCACTGTTCTGAACCGTATTGCTTTTCTGTTACGAGATAACAGCATGGCAATTCCGATCAGAACAAACATCCCCACAAAACTCATTATAATTCCCATATCCTAGTTTCTAGTTATCCGTTTATTTGAAAACACCATTTTGAGTTGTAAAGGAAAAAGGGAGAAGATTAGATGCACTTTTTGACACCAAAACGACTTCATCTCGTGCTTGTAGGTAAATCTGAATAGGAGTCTTTTGTCGCAACTCAGCTTCCCGCAACACCTGTCTGCAGCTTCCACATGGCATGAATGCCTCAGGCAAGGCAAGAGGTGAAGGAGACACAATGGCAATCGACACGATTTCTTCTTCTGGAAACTGAGCTCCTGCGGCAAATACAGCGACACGCTCACCACAAAGCCCAGAAGGATATGCAATGTTTTCCTGATTGTTTCCCAGAACAATCGTTCCGGACGCCAACCTTACAGCTGCCCCTACATGAAATCCTGAGTACGGTGCATATGCATTTGAAGCTGCTTCGTGCGCTTTTCTTAACAACTCCGCTTCTCCTTCGTTTAGATCTTGTGAGTCTGTGAGGGCTACCACACATTTCACGACCATCTCATCTTTTTTCATCCGTGAAAGATAGTAAGAATTACTACAACACTGGACAAGGCTCTCCGAAGCTCGATAAAATGTTTAGAATATCTGATACCGTAACGACACCATCACCATTGACATCACCAATACATCCGGTGGTGCATCCAAAGTCAGAAAGGATGATCAGCAAATCACTTACCTCTATCGATCCATTGTTATTCAGGTCCAGTGGACATAGAGAGACCCCTTGACAATCGTAACCCTCGAGTGGGTAGATACACTCACCCGGATCCGTTGCCAGAGAATTGTAGTTACATGCATCTGGCTCTAAACATCCAGGGACCTCATCTGCATCACAGATCTCATCACCATCGACATCAAATAAGCAATCACCAGCACAGTCATACCCATCTTGTGGGAACACACAAGTGCCATTATCCAGGTTTGCAAGCGGATTGTAATTGCAGGCCAAAGGATTTGCACACCCAGCAATAGAAATGAAACACGAACCATCATCAATCGTCGCGTCTGGATTGTAATTTGAAGCGAGTGGATCCGTACATCCCGAAATACCCGCAATCTCTAAACAAAAGGCATGGTCATCTTGGGCACCGAAATTACCTCCTTCCACGATCTGTGCCAAAACCGCACCTGACGCGTCAACCAGTTCATAAAAGCCCGTAACTCCACCATAGGTCATTCCATCGCCATATGAATCCAACACAGACAAAGTATAGCATCCAAGTGTTAAACAGGTCGTCTCTACATATTCAGTTTCAACTGATGAATAAGGGCCGCCAGACCATACTGTCGCTCCATTCGCATCAGTAACTGTCCATGTGGTCTCCCCAGGATAACTGTCTGTTAAAAGTGTCAGCGTAACTTGAGTGCCACCTAAAGTGACAAACTGCGATGCCAATTGGTTGTTTGAAAGATCCTCATCTACGCCATTTGAAGATGATAAAACAACTGACACATCAATTGAATGTGTTCCGCTTCCCAAATCTACACATGCATCACCACTTGGGCATAATGCGATATCGACAGATGCCCCAGAAGTCAAAGAACCAGTCCAACCTTGTGTGGTCGTTCCCGTACCATCAAGTGAATATGTAAGTGAGAAATTTGTGATGGTTTGGATTCCAAGATTAACAATAGAAATGGACGGGCTCACGTCAGTTCCACACCCAGCAGAACTCAACCCTGAGATACCCTGAACAGCAACATCCCAATCAGCGCCACCGACGCCTTGCGTGATGGTTACGTTTGAATTCGAGATGTCAAAAAAGACATTGCCTTCCCCTTTAACTTTAAATCTTGCAGTCGTTGTTGTAATGTTTGGAATGAGCACTGAAGCTGAACCATTATTTGCAACTCCGTTAGCTAACTCATAAGGAAATGAGTAACCCCCATCGGTTGAAAGTAAAATTTTAACCGTAGAACAGTTGACAGGAGATTGATTTGTCCCTGCCACATCCCATGAGATTGTTGCAAAACCATTTGGCACTGACCCACTGTTGGGAGAGGTAACAACAAATGGCCCCGAATTTCCGTCAACAGAAAGAGACATTAACTCATCTGTAAAGGCACCACCACCAGAACGATTGTCTCTCACGGAACATTTAAACTTTAATCCCCTAGAATATGAAGGCATGTGCTCGCCAATGGTCGTTGTGCCATTCAACAGATCAGAGACTCGTGGGAAAACACGGGTATTTGAGGTCGTCGATGGCCACGATCTGAAAATAGTTTGATTTCCTGATGGGTTTGTAAGGTTGTTGTCCCCACTTGCTGTAGAGGGGCCCAAATCATATTGCTCCCAGTTATAAGTAATCGCGTCTCCATCAGAATCTGAACCAGAAGCGATGAGTTCAAAAGGAGTGTTGGCTGGGATTGTACT
>JAPKBK010000318.1 GCA_028823435.1 Flavobacteriales bacterium | reverse complement strand
GCCATCCACTCAATCAATGAAATAACAAGGAGCATAATGCCGAATACATAGAGCATGTTTGGGTGTTCTTCAGGTTGTATTTTGCAAAACTACATGCAAACAGAGAAGCGTGACCGTTATTAAATGTTATAGTTCCCTTTTAACCGATTCCCCTAAATAGATCACGCGTAGATTACTGCAATTTATTTTTTACAAATAAAAGGTCACTGGGATGAGTAAGGTCTAAAAATTCACCTTCGTAAGGCATTGAAATCATCTTGCGGGGATTCTCCACTACCCATTTCCCTATTGCTGTAGGGAGTTCCTTTTCATGTCGAACAGCGTCCATCGGGCAGTCTTTTAATGCCACAACAAAATCAGAAAAAGACATCTTAAAAACATTCATACTTACCCTTAAAACACCATCTGATTGAATAAAATCAGGGAGCGTTTCTTGAGATGGTTTCTCCAAAATTTGCGTCAGATAGCCTTCGGAATCTAACGCTACTACTGCAAACGCAGAAACCCTGTCCTCAGGCAATCCCAGCTTTGAAGCGTCGTATGCGAGCATGGCGCAAGGACTTTTAAAAATCTCACCAAACGACCCATCTGGCGGCATGTTGTCCCCATTACATACGACAATGGAATGCGTCGACAAATCGGGATTTGACAACAACGCCGTTTCTAAGGCATCGGCTGTGCCTAATGGTTTCATTCTGCCCTGAGGTATTGTTTGCACCTCATATCTGATGTCCAAACCTTCAATGGGGTTTGATGTGAAGTAGGGCTTCGTCACATGATCATTTTCACCTATAACCACAATGACACAATTGCTTCCCTCCTGTTTTATTCTGTTTAAAAGAAGTTCCAAAAAGGGAACCTCACCGGGTCCTACACGAAGCATTGCTTTGGGCCTTGAACTCACTTCATTTGCGACTTCTTTTCCAACCCCCTCCACCCTTTTCATTCTGCTAGAAACTCCCGCAGCGAGAATGACAACAGGGTTATTTACATCCCCACTCATCCCCCAATCAACCCCCGGTTCGGATTTTACTTGGGTTGCAATAGATCCAGGTATCTGCGCAATCGAAGATGTAATTTGGGCAAGTAAAGTGACATTTGATTCACCATTGCGTTTGGGCACCATCGCAATCATACACCCTCCTCCTCCTGAACCAAATATTTTTGCGCCAACTGCACCAGCATGAATCGCCGCATCACACATCTTCTCTATCTTAGGAGTGCTTATTTTCAAGACATCTCTAAGAATTGAATGATGCTCACACATCAGTACTCCCAGCTCCTCAGTGGATGGGTTTTCTTCAAACAGCTTTGTTGATGCAATACGTTCTATGTCTCTGTTTCTAAGGGTACCTTTGACAAGAGAGGCGTCGACTTCATTTAATGAGTCCAAATCTATTTCATCCCAATTCCCTCCATTTTCATGGAGAATGTCCAAGCGGTCAAACTTGCATCTCGCCAGAATCCCCATTGTATCCTTCGGCGCATTAGAATCGCCGAGTACCAAATCGAAGGTTGAGTCTCCAAGTTTGACACACCCCTCCTTTTCATTTGGATCCACGCGCAAGGCACCACCTACGGAACACGCAATGTGGTCCATGTTCCCACCTGGAGCATCGAAATACTGAACCTCTGCTTGAAAAGCTTGATCTGCCAATTCTAACTTTGTTGTGATGTGCCC
>JAPKBK010000317.1 GCA_028823435.1 Flavobacteriales bacterium | reverse complement strand
TCTTGCAGGTACTTGAATTTCTCACACAGTTTTCCGTCGAGTCCCGTCTCTCTCGCTCCGGCAAGGATGCCATCTCGGTCTCCCTCAATGAGCAAAGGAATGACGTGGTCGAGCATGTCACGCCCAAACCCTTTCGACGCATCTCTCGGCAGTTCGCACGGCAAATTGTCGATGGCCATCACGGTGATGCTTCCAGGTGTGTCTGTCGCGCACTCACATTCATTTTCGGGGTCGTACCCATAAATGGGATCTGCGACTGAAGAAGGCCTCAGTGTACACGCCACAGGTCCGTCAATGTCACAACTTATATCTGCGACCACTTTCAAGGTCACTTGGGGATGTTTTAAATCCGCTCTGGAGATGATATAAGGCGATCCTTGGGCATAATAATGTCCCGCGATGTAGATGTCTGCCGCACATGCGTAGGGCAGGAAGGCACTTTGAAAATGAGAAGGCTCATTGATAAACGCTTCTCTGTCGAATGCGCCCCCATCTTTCCGTGCGTTGTAATCTGCAATATCCAGGTGTGTGTATACAGGGCCGTCCGAGAATTCTTCGGATAAAAACGCCTCTTTGTCGACCTTACGTATCCCTACTGCGTCTAAAAGCTCAGCGGCTCCCCGACCCACACGTCCATATCCAGTCAACACAATTTTCAAGTCCTTCGGCAACTTTTCTGTCTTCGCTTTTGAGATCATCTCATCCTGGTCCTTTCCGTCGATGGCCCGCGGTAAGTTGAACGTCTTCTCTCGCAGTCCCCATGCACGCAATCCATTGTATGCCCCGACAATTCCAGCCCAACGTCCAAACCCGATGATGCGATTCCCATCGGGTTTCTTCAGCATCTCATAATCGATCAAGCTTACGTTTTTTTCTAAAACAGCCGCCAGCAACTTGGCGTTGTAGGGTTGTTTTTTGTAGGTGTGGCTGAAAAAAAGATAGGTTTTACCCGCAATCAGATCTTCTATATTCACTTCTTTAACGCCGATCAACACATCGCAATCGCTGACATCCGCCACGACAGAGACTCCTGCTTCTGCATACTCCTCAGCAGGAATTCTTCTCACCTCACTTTCCTGCACCACGAGCTCAATCTCTGGCCAACGCTCCATAAACTCCTGACATTGCGCGGGCGTAAGTGCCACTCTTTCGTCCGGCGGTAATTTCCCTTCTCTGATTAGTCCAAATTTCATGCTCGCAATTTACTCAATCCCATCTACCTTTGCCTCGTTTAAAGGCAACCTTACGCAATTTTCTTCGTTCGGTCTTTAATGTTCTTTGTTTTTTGGGGCCGATCTTGGATTTGACAGCAAGATGGTTAATTGTGTAAGCATGTCGAGCTCTTGGTAATTCCGCTCGTAAATCTAGAATTATTACAGTCAGAAATGACAACACTTCCTACTCGCTCGCAGCGTAGTCAACTCAGTTGAATACACCTAATTCTAGCTATTAGATAGCAGAACGAGCTATCCCGATGCAACGTACGGACCCTTCCGCGGCATCAATGGGGTATCAGGCAAATGGGACTAGTTAAGGGAGCGTTCTTCTCCTGGCGCGAAACTCCAATGAACTAAGCTTTAGGTGGGCTGTCCATGGCCATCCTCAAGTCGAAAATCAATCATGGAATAAACATGTAGAAGTCCCAGTTCTCCCTTGTTTGGACGGGGGTTCGACTCCCCCCGGCTCCAC
>JAPKBK010000001.1 GCA_028823435.1 Flavobacteriales bacterium | reverse complement strand
AACATTTCGGGTATAAGGTTACAAAATTAGATCGGGTAATCTTTGCTTGCCTCACAAAGAAGGATATTCCAAGAGGACATTGGAGACATCTTAAGGAAGAAGATCTAAACATCCTAAGAATGACCACTTAAGCAATCGATGAGTGACAGTTTAGTCATAATACCCACTTACAACGAAAAGGAAAACGTTGTGAAGATGATTGAAACCGTTGTGGGTTTAGATCAGGCGTTTGACGTGCTTATTGTTGATGACGGTAGCCCTGATGGTACAGCTGATCTTGTGAAGGCACAAATGAAAAAGTACGCAAGTCGTGTCTTTTTATTGGAGAGGGAGGGGAAACAAGGCCTAGGGACAGCTTATATCGCGGGGTTTAAGTGGGCACTTGAAAGAGATTTTAACTACGTCTTTGAGATGGATTGTGATTTCTCACACACACCTAAAGATCTCATTCGCTTAAAAAAAGCATGTGTTGAAAATGGGGCTGGAGTAGCCGTTGGGTCTAGATATGTTCAGGGAGGAGGTGTGGTAAACTGGCCTCTGAAAAGAAGGGTCATGAGTCGGGGCGCATCCTTATACGTAAACTTGATTTTGTGGCTGGGAGTTCGTGACAGCACCGCCGGATTTGTGGGCTATCGCAGGGAGGTTCTGGAGGCAATTGAACTGGATTCGGTTGAATTTATAGGGTATGCATTCCAAATCGAAATGAAGTTGCGTGCGAAGCGAAGGGGTTTTAAAATAGTCGAAATTCCAATCTCATTTAGCGACCGAGAATTGGGTACGTCTAAAATGAGTATGGATATTTTTAATGAAGCCTTCTGGGGCGTCTTGAAAATGAGGGTAAATTTGAAGCATGTCAAGAAGTAGAACTTTATTTAGCCAAGCCCACATCGTCAATGAGGGACGCGTCTTTGTCGGTGACGTCCTTGTCGAAGGAGAAATGATCTTAAAAGTAAAAGAAGGGTCTCTAACATTAGAAGAGGTCCAAGGCGCTGAGGTTGTGAACGCAAAAGGGTTCTGGCTCATGCCGGGATGTATTGATGACCAAGTACACTTTCGAGAACCTGGCCTCACCCACAAAGCAGAGATCGCGACTGAATCAGCGGCGGCGGCGGCGGGAGGCATCACTTCTTTTATGGAAATGCCAAACACCATTCCCCAGGCATTGACACAAGAGCTTCTGCAAGACAAGTACGAGAGGGCGGATGAGGTAAGTGCTGTAAATTACAGCTTCTTTATGGGGGCGAGCAATGGCAATATTGACGAGGTCCTGAAGACTGATCCGAAAAGAATTTGCGGCGTGAAGGTGTTTATGGGCTCATCTACAGGAGACATGTTAGTCGATGAGGAAAAGGTTTTAGAGGGGATCTTTAAAGAGAGCCCGACTTTAGTGGCTACACATTGTGAAGATGAGTCGATCATTAGGGCAAATATTGCCACCGCAAAAGAGCGGTGGGGTGAGAATGTCCCCATAGATCAGCATCACTTAATCCGAAGCGCGGAGGCGTGTTATAAAAGCTCTTCAAAAGCCGCGGAGCTTGCGTCAAAGCTGGGTACAAGGCTACACATCCTTCATATTTCTACCGCAAAAGAGTTAAGTCTATTTGATGGCAATAAGGCGCTTTCTGAAAAACGTATTACAGCTGAGGCTTGTATCCACCACCTTTGGTTTACGGATGCCGATTACAGCAATAAGGGGACGTACATCAAATGGAATCCCGCAGTAAAAACCGAAAGAGATCGAACCGCAATACGAGCCGCGTTGCTCGATGGGAGAATCGATGTTGTCGCGACTGATCACGCGCCCCATACAGTTGAAGAGAAGAGTGGGAAATATTTTTCAGCACCGTCAGGAGGTCCTTTGGTACAACACGGTTTGCCCGCAATGCTGGACCTTGTTCATCAAGGAGTAATATCTGTTGAAAGGGTTGTTGAACTGATGTCTCACAGAGTGGCCGAATGCTTTCAACTTGAAAACCGAGGATACATCCGAGAGGGATATCAAGCAGATTTGGTCCTTGTGAACCCGGACGCTGCATGGACCGTTACGGGCGAAAACATTCTTTACAAATGTGGGTGGTCCCCATTTACGGGACACGAATTTAAATCCCATGTCGTAGGCACATGGGTCAATGGTACGAGGGTGTGGAATGGCGTAAATATTTTAACGGAAAACGGAAATCATGCTGGGCAGCGTCTCACGTTTAACAGATAGGATTTTAATACCTGCAATCTTCGTTTTATTTATAGGGGTCGGTTGCGCTGAAGATTCTCGCGATTTGGCAAACGTGAATCCGCCTGAAGGGATTCTAGAAAGGGTTGAATTCGTTATGTTAATGGCTGACATTCAAATCATTGAGGGAGCGTCAAAGATCGGTGTTTTCAGAAATGATGACGTTAAAAAGAGGCTGGGTGAGGCGTACTATGAAGTCTTTGCGAAGCACGAAGTGAGCGCAGCTGAGTTTGAGAGGAGTCACACCTGGTGGTGGGAACATCCCGTGGCGATGAAGGAGGTTTTGTTAGAGATTACCGAGAAAATATCTCAGATAGAACGTGCGCAAAAGGAATAGTTTGGGGAACTAAATGAAAGCCTCACAACACATACAAAACATCCTCACGCGTCTGCCTCATCAGCCTGGGGTCTATAAACATTTTAATGAGGCCGGTGTGGTCATCTATGTTGGAAAGGCGAAGGACCTGAAGAAGCGAGTGTCCAGTTACTTTAATAGAAAAACATACGAAAATAACAAGACCAAATTGCTCGTCCGCAAAATCCGAGATATTGAATGGATTGTAGCTCCCACCGAGCAAGACGCGCTGCTTTTAGAAAACAACCTTATTAAGGAGTATCGACCGGTATACAATATCCTCCTTAAAGATGACAAAACCTTCCCGTTTATTGTTCTTAAAAAAGAACGGTTTCCAAGGGTTTTTTCAACGCGCGTCATGAGCATAAAGGGGGAGTATTTTGGGCCATTTACGAGTCTTAAAAGCATGAAGACTGTGCTAGATCTGTGTAAGAAATTATATCCCATCCGATCGTGTTCGTTGAATTTAAGTGAGAAGAATATCCTTCATAAAAAGTTCAGAGTATGCTTGGAGTATCACGTCGGAAATTGTTTGGGGCCCTGTGTGGGGAAACAGTCGGAGGACGATTATAGCAAGAGCATAAAATCAATTCAACACGTTTTAAGAGGAAACCTGGGGGTCGTTCGAGATCATTTGAAAAGGGAGATGAATGAAGCGGTGGTGGGTTTGGCCTTTGAAAGGGCGGATATTTTTAATTCCAAATTGAAATCACTTGACAAGTATCAAGCAAAAAGCACTGTCGTACACCCTAAAATAGATGGTGTTGATGTGTTTACAATCGCAAGTGACAGCAGTGCGGGGTATGTCAACTTTATGCTGGTCGTTTCAGGGGCAATCGTTAAGGGGTCCACCTTTGAGGTAAAGAAAAGATTGGATGAATCCGATGCCACAATTCTCGAAGCGGCAATTCCGCTTATTCGCGAAAAGTTTAAAAGCAAAAGCAAAAAAATATTTACACCGCTTAAGGTTGATCTCGAAATCTCCGGTGTTTCTATTTCCGTTCCTGAAAAAGGAGATAAAAAACGCCTCGTAGATATGTCTGAAAAGAATGCCCGATTCTTTATGAAGGATAAACAGAAACATCAGGAGCAGATTGATCCAGAAGCAGCTACAAAACGGCTTATGGACACCATGCAGGCGGACTTAAGATTAACAGAGCACCCTGTTCATATTGAGTGTTTCGACAACTCAAATTTGCAAGGAACAAGCCCTACATCTGCGTGCGTTGTGTTTCGAAATGGCAAACCCGCCAAGCGAGATTATAGAAATTTCAATATCCGTACCGTTGTAGGTCCTGACGATTTTGCCAGTATGCGGGAGGCGGTTTATCGCAGATATAAACGCCTGCTCGAAGAAAAGAAAGATCTGCCGCAGTTGCTTGTGATAGACGGCGGAAAGGGGCAAGTAAGTCACGCCATGGAAGCGGTTGAGGCGCTGGGATTGAGGGGCGTCATCACCGTCGTGGGCATCGCCAAGCGACTCGAAGAGCTTTTCTTTGCTGGAGATTCTGCACCCATTTATTTGGATAAGAGATCGCCCACATTAAGGGTCATTCAACAAATGAGAAACGAGGCACATCGGTTTTCTTTAGCGCATCACAGAAAAAGACGAAGCAAAGCGTCATTACATTCAGAATTGGATGACATTAAGGGTGTGGGGCCAGCCATTAAAAAGAAGTTGATGTCGAGGTTCGGTTCAGTCACAAAAATCCGTGAAGCGAACTTAGAGGAGCTCCTTGAGGCGGTAGGTCGTGGAGTGGCAATGGCCATTCGAAAACATTTCGGCTAAAATTCGAAACGCTGACCGAGCTTGGCCCCTCCTATTTTGCGGTAGTCATTCACAATCTCTGAAATAATCTCCGCTGCAGGGCGCACGGATTTAAGCAGTGAAGCAATTTGACCTATCTCAAGTTCTCCATTTTCAATGTCACCCTCAAACATTCCCTTCTTTGCTTTGCCTCGCCCCATGATCTCTTTGAGCCGCTCAGGAGTGGCGCCGTTTTGTTGCGCTTGTACCACCGCTTTAAAAAGGGCGTTGTGAAGCATGCGTACAGGGGTAAGCTCCTTCAGGGTAAAGGTTGTCGACCCTTCATTTGCTGAAAGGACTGCATCCTTAAATGCGCGGTGAGCCGATGACTCCTCAGAAGCCACAAATCGAGATCCCAATTGCGCACCCTCAGCGCCAAGGACCATTGCGGCAAGAATGGATTTTCCATCGTGTAACCCGCCGGCTGCGATTACGGGGATGTGACAGACTTGAGATACCGCAGGGATCAGACACATTGTCGTCGTTTCTTCTCTGCCGTTGTGGCCGCCAGCCTCAAACCCCTCAGCAACAACCGCATCTACACCAGCCAACTCAGATTTAATGGCAAAGGCTGAGCTACTTACCACATGGACGACTTTAATGCCATGAGATTTTAAATGTGAAGTCCATGTTTTAGGGCTCCCGGCGCTTGTAAAAACAATGGGGACCTTCAGCGCAACAATCGTCTCCATGTGCTCCTCCACCGCTGGGTAGAGCAGTGGGATATTCACCGCAAAAGGCAGGGATGTCGCCGCTTGGCATTTTTTTATTTGGTCTTTTAAAACATCTGGGTACATGCTCCCCGCACCTATAATCCCCAAACCTCCAGCATTGCTCACTGCGCTGGCCAATTCCCATCCAGCGCACCACACCATACCTCCTTGAATGATGGGGTATTTTATCCCGAAAAGAGTCGAAATACGATTAGAAGTGTGTTTTGGGGCGGACATGGGCGGAGGTTTAATTGCGATCTAATTGGATGTGAAAATAACCCTGTTTGCCTTTAGCGTTTCAGGGTCAAACACAAGGTCTTGATAATGCGCGTGACACGTCGCTGACATGTCTTTTAAATCAGGCTCTGATACAAGGAGGATTTCCTTAAAAACCGCTTCCCAAAGCGCAGAGACAAGTGGCGTACAGTAGCCCAATCCCTTCTTTTGTAAATCTCGCCAAGGGGTCTTGTCACTAAGGAGGACAGGCCTGCCAAACCCCCAAGATTCGATGATTGCATGGCCGTAGTTTTCATGCATGGTGGGCATTAGGAGGAAGTGCGTGTTCTTAAATACCTCATGTAAGCCTTGGTGAGAAACGGTTCCTGAGTAGGAAATATCTAGGCTAGCGTTGGAAAAACGAAGGATTGAATTTAGATAATTTTCATCCTCGGACGGGCCCACGATATTGACACACACCTTTCTGCCATTCAGGTTCATTTCTGACAATATTTTAACTGCAAACAGCAGGTTTTTTTTTTGATGGACCCTTCCAAGACATAGCAAGTTGATGGATCCTGAAAGGGGTGTTGTGGGGAGGGGGTTAAGGGTGGGGTCCGAGAAATTTCTAGCCACAAAAACCTTTTTGCCTGGAACATGCATGTTCACTTCACGTACTTCCTCTTCAGTACTTGCATGAAATTCTACACCACGAAAGAAATCTAAATTTCTAGCAAGGCTGAGAAAAACAAACTTCTTCAAAGGTTTGATTTCAAGCGCGCCCGCCCCCAACATGCCACGGGGAGCAAGCACTGTTTTTACGCCTTTCGCACGTGCTATTTGTAAGGGCCTAAGCGTAAATGCGAGGCTGAACAGACTGTTCAAGTAGAGCACGTCTGGCTTGACCTCTTCAAACACATGCTTCCAATTTGATTTCCTCCAATTTAAGCGGTTTTCATATCTGACGTGAACCCCTGGTGTGCCTTCCAAGTCAGACCAAACTCCTTCTTCCACTCCTTCCATCTTCTCTTCTTCTCCCAAGTCATATGCCCCAGAAAGCACAAAAAACTCAAGGTCTGGGTTCCCACCATCCGACTTCATCGCAAGAATGAGATTAAAGACGCTTCTGATGGGGCCTCCAGCCTTAAAAGCTGGGGGGAACCACTCCGTAGAAACGAGGATGCGGGTTTTATCTGAGTCCATGACGCTTGATATAGTATCCAAGAACCGACAAGCTCCACTTACGGCTCCATGTTGAAGTGGACAGAATCTTCTGTAACGCTCGCGCCTGGATTAATTCAGATGACGCAAGGGCATCAATTCCCTCCGAATATATTTGGTCTAAAGGGCCCTTAAGCCAGGCATCCCAAGGAAGTACAAACCCTTGCTTCTCTCTCATTGAAATATCCTCTGAAACTATGCCCTCAAGAGACTTTACGAGAAGAGACTTGGGTGGCTGAGATTCGGAACGGGGAGGCTTGAGGCTGTCTGGCAAAGCGAGAACTTTCGTGACCAATTTGTGGTCCAGAAATGGTGTTCGAACCTCTAAGGAGTGCGCCATACTGAACGTGTCGGTGTCTCTCAAAAGTGTATGTCCCAGATATGTGTGGAGTTCCGCAAGGGAAACCTTGCTTAAAAATGGAAGGGAGAAGGCGTCTGTTCCCGGCCTAATGGAATCTGTGATCCACTCGAAAACAGCATTGTTCGCAAGGCTTTTTGAACCGAGGATCTGTTTTACATCTGCGTCCAGAAAAAGTTGACGAGACAGTGGGTATGTATGTTCGAGGGCAAAATAATTGCCCGCGAGGATTTCTGCGCGTTTTCTTGACCCCTCTCCTGGAAAAAGGGTGTGGTATGACATTCCCACAAGACGTCGCAAACCTCTCGGCCATGAACCAATCCATTGATGTTTCATGAGTTGTACAGATCGATCGAAAACGGGGTAGCCCGCAAATATTTCATCCGAACCTAAACCACTTAATGCCACGGTGATTCCGGCCTCTTGTGTCGCCCCGCTTACGATGTAGGTGTTCAGCCCATCAAAAGAAGGATGGTCCATCGCCGCAAGGGCCGCGGGAACTTTTTCAAGTACATCATCCGTGGTCAAATGGATTTCGTGATGTTGGGTCTGGAATTTTTCGGAAACTTGACGCGCAATCTGACTTTCATCTAAAGAAGCATCATCAATCGCCACTGTAAATGTGTTGATGGGCTTGTCTGAAATTTCAGACATAAGACCAACAATCGCTGTGGAGTCAATCCCACCTGAAAGAAACGCCCCAATGGGAACATCGGATTGCATTCTCGCTTCAACAGAAGCAGTAAGGGTCTCCCGAAGGTCTTTTGCAATCGCATCCGAATCGTTTGCCGGGGAGAGGTCCCGCTTTGCCTTTTGTGCTTCAGTGGCTGTGTTCCACCAACGGAAAACATCTGTGGATTCATCCTGTATTTCTATCGCACAACCCGCTTCCAATAATTTTATATCCTTGACAATCGTGTCAGGCGCGTGCACTGTAGAATATCTCAGATAATCCGTTAATGCATTTTTATTTACGCGACGCGCGATGCATTCAGAAGCAAGTAAACTTCTAACTTCTGAGGCAAATAGGATGGCACCTTTTTCGTTTTCTGAGGACCAGTAAAGCGGCTTAATGCCAAATCTATCTCGCGCCAGTGACAATTTTTCCTCGGCTGCATTCCACCACGCAAAGGCAAACATGCCGTCTAGCTTGTGAAGGGTTCTATCCAGTCCCCAAGACCGAAGAGCAGCAAACAAAACTTCTGAATCTCCGGTCGTTTTAAACGTGTGGTTGCACTCTTTTGAAGTTTGTAATTCAGCGCGTAGTGAGCGAAAGTTGTAGATCTCGCCATTGAAAACAAGTGCGTCTCCGGAAGGTTTGTCTATAAGAGGTTGATTCGCTTCTGAGGACTCCGTATCGAAGATGCAAAGACGAGAATGGCCCAACGACAGGTTTTTGTTGTCAGACCAAGTGCCCTTGGAATTTGGGCCACGGTGAGACATCGCTTCCACCATTTTTAACGCTACGGAGTGTGCCTCCCCCTCTGGGAAGTTCTCAATTCCGAAAACGCCAGCTATGCCACACATGTATTTGCTCGTTTACGCTTTTATACTGTCCCAACCCTGCGCTTTGAGCGTGATGTCTTGGCCACTGTTGGTCACCATGACTTGCTCATTGACATCCTCAGTCATGTGACCGATAATAGAGAGTTTGGGGTGGTTGCGTATTTTTTCGAAATCATCTTGATGCACCGTAAATAAAAGCTCATAATCTTCTCCACCGCTTAGCATGCACACCGTAGGGTCCAAGTTGAATTCACGTGCAGTATCATATGTTTTGGGATCCATGGGGAGTTTCTCCTCATATACACGAACCCCTACTCCACTCGCTGCGACGATATGAAGGCATTCTGAGGCCAAACCGTCAGAGATATCGATCATGCTTGTAGGTTTAATCTCAAGGTCTGCAAGCTCTCTAATGATGTCTGTCCTCGCCTCCGGCTTCAGTTGACGTTCAATAATATAGCTGTGGTCTTTGAGTTCTGGTTGTGCTGTTGGGGCTTCCTTGAAGACTTCTTTTTCACGCTCTAGAACTTGTAGGCCCAAGTACGCAGACCCAAGCTCTCCTGAAACCACAAGCAAATCTCCTGCACTGGCTCCTGAGCGTGTTACAATTTTATCTGCATCGACAAGCCCCAAAGCTGTAACAGACAAGGTAAGTCCTGAGGGAATCGAGGTTGTATCTCCTCCTACGAGGTCTACTTCGTAAAGCTGACACGCGGTCTTGATTCCATCGTACAATTCCTCGAGAGCTTCGACAGAAAACCTATTTGAGACACCTAAGCCTACTACGATTTGAGTAGGTTTGGCATTCATCGCACACACATCACTGATGTTTGAGATTACGGCTTTATATCCCAAATGTTTTAACGGCACATAGCTTAAATCGAAATGCACGCCTTCCACAAGCATGTCTGTCGAGACAACAACGCGTTTGCCTAAAGGGTCAATTACCGCTGCGTCATCACCCACACCTAACAAAGTAGATGGTGCGTTATTCTTTAATTCTTGCGTGAGTCGATTTATTAAAGCGAACTCTCCCAATTCTTGTATCTCCGTACGTTCCATGGTGCGAAGTTACACCTAAGAGCGTGGTTTAGGCTTCTTCTCTAATATCACAAATTCGACCAGAAAAATGAAGGTCCAAGTCTGCAAATGGATGGTTGAAATCCATCTGTACTTCGTCTTCCAAAACGTCAACTACAACACCGAAAATTTCATTTCCTTCTTCATCGTTCATGGGGATTGCCTCTCCGACTTTGATATTCTCTTCGTCGAATTCACCATCAATCTCAAACACATTTTTAGGGATCATCACAATGGCGTCCTCTGTAGTGGGCCCATATGCATCTATGCAAGAAATAGCAACTTCAAAAGGTTCGCCGGCTTGCAGTCCGCTAAGCGCTTTTTCAAATGATTCTAGGACTTCTCCTGAGCCAACGTTGAACCCAAAGGCTTGTTCAGCAGGGCACTCTTCCAGCAATTCTCCCAATTGACCGTCTTCCGTTGCTTCACTTAAGATATATTCAATCTCAATAAACTTCCCTGGGGCTACAATTATTTTTTCCATACCGTAAAGGTCCGTCGTACTTTGTGGCTATGCAACGACTTACACACTCTTTTGCGGTATTCGTGATTTTATTCAGCCTCACCGCGAATTCTACACCTTCTTTTGGCCAAACAAAAATTAAGAATTTGTCTGAATACACGACCAATCAAAGGGTGTTCTCTCCCATGGGGTGTCGGGGTTTGGGTTTGAATGGCCATGTGCATTCTGAAGTGGGCGACGGCATGAACGCTTTAAGCAACAGGTCTTTCGTAGAAAATTACGACATGTCGGAATCGATTTCGAGAAGCGACACGTTCGATATTGTTCATTACGCTTTGGATCTCGACCTTACAAACTACGGCCTACAGCAGATGCAGGCCAGAGCCCTGATTACGGTCGCCGTTATTGAAAGTGGCGCGGAAGAGATTTGGTTTGATCTCGTGTCATTAACTGTTGACTCTGTTAATATCGATGGGGCAAGTTCTGGGTTCGTTCACGAAAACGGGCGACTCATTGTTCCTTCTCCGAACGCTGTTTTTCAATCCGGGGATGCCCACGAAATAGAAGTCTTCTATGGCGGACACCCTGGACAGGATCCTTCTTGGGGAGGGGTCTACTTTACTGCTGGATACATCTACCACATGGGGATTGGTCTTACAAGCATCCCCCCGAATTACGGCAAGGTTTGGCATCCATGCTTCGATAACTTTGTGGAAAGGGCGACATACTCTTGGAACATCCGAAGCGCAGACGGAATGAAAGCCCACCTTCAAGGAACCTTTCTGGGAGAGACGTTTGAAGAAGGAGACACATTAACCCGGAGCTTCATCCTCGAACACCCCATTACGACTCACCAGGCTGCGTTTGCTGTGTCTACCTATGTCGACAGCAACTTCGTCCATACAGGAGAATATGGAGACATTCCTGTTAGGCTTACCGCCAAAGCGGAGGACATCAACCTCATGTCAAATAAATTCATTGACATCGGATACGCCATCGATGCGCTCGAATACTGGTGGGGACCTTATGCATGGGAAAGAGTGGGGTATGTTCTTACCACAGATGGGGCATTGGAAGTCCCGACAAATATCTCCTATCCACGCTTTATGATCGAGCAAAGCGTGAGTGCGAATGGTGATCTTTTTTCTCACGAACTCGGTCACCTTTGGTGGGGAGACCTCGTGGCTCCCACGATTCATAACCACATGTGGATTAAAGAAGGCCCGGCTGAATACTCCAGCCATCTTTTTATTGAACTTAAAGATGGGCACGGGGAATTTATTGATCTTGTGAAAGACAATCAGCAGTTTGTGTTAGAGGAGTGCCACATACAGGACGAGGGTTTCCATCCTCTTTCTCCGATGCCGGACGCGCAAATTTACGGCCGCACCACGTATTACAAGGGCGCGTCTATACATCACAACCTCAGAGCATATCTCGGTGACGAACTGTACCGCAGCGCATGCCAATCGGTTATTTCTACCCACTTCGACAGCCACATGGATGCAGAGGTCTTTCGTCTCACGCTTGAGGATGTCACCGGGTTGGATCTTGATCCTTTTTTCGATGCACAAATTTACCAGCCTGGCTTTTCTACTTGGCTCATTGACTCCACTGTTACTGAAACAGGAGCTGGGGGTGATGGGTTTGAAACCACGCTGTATTTAAACCAAAAGCTACGTGCTTGCACTCATTTCCACGAGAATGAACCGCTCGATGTTACGCTTTGGAATGCCGAATGGGACACAACGCTTGTAGAAGTGCGTGTTGGGGGAGCGTATGATGAGGTGACAATTTCACACCCCGAACCCTATGTCCTCATCGCACTTAATGCTGACGGAAAGCTCAACCAAGGAAGGTTAGATCACACCGTAGCAATTACCGAAGCGACAGGATTATCAACGATGCCTTGGGTTGAAATGAGACTGGGGTGCGACAACATTACGGACAGCGTCATCGCTCGAATTGAACATCATTGGGCCGCTCCCGACAGTGAGCCCACAGCGTTTTATGTCGACGAAATAAGTGCGACACATTTTTGGACTGTGGACGGAACTTGGGAAGACGGAGTCGAAGGGACCGAGGCCCTCACGATCGACGCGCGGTTCTCCTATGTCGGCAACAACGACGAGGGTTTAGATTACGATCTTTTCTATGGCGATGAGGAAAGTGCTTTCCTCGCGTGGCGACCTCATTCAGCCGCTACATGGGTGCAATATCCGGACTACACATGGC
Organism: Flavobacteriales bacterium; assembly: GCA_028823435.1. Classification (GTDB taxonomy): domain Bacteria; phylum Bacteroidota; class Bacteroidia; order Flavobacteriales_D; family Sanyastnellaceae; genus UBA974. Next base: position 17,053 of record JAPKBK010000001.1, on the reverse strand, counting down.
AGGCAGGGTCGTTGACAAACGGCAACGGTGTTTTCAAAGTTTCATCACTGAGAAAAGGACAATACGCCTTTGCAAATGGTGACATTTCTCTTTCTATCGATGCGCCTGATTTAGCGAGCGCTACAGCCACTGCATTTCCTTCTCCAGCATCTACATCAATCACCTTAAAAAGCGATTTTGAGGCCGATTTAATCAAAATTTGGGACATCAATGGAAGGGTGATTCTCAGCAAATCTCTCATCGAGAATGTTGAGGTTTCTCTCGATCTAGAGGGTTGGTCCGAGGGGTCTTATGTGGCGGTTTGGTATCAAAACCAACGCACAACAAACAGCGCCAAGTTTATCATAGCTCACTGAGATACAAGCTCTTCAGGCGCAATCTTCTTGACCGACTTGACAATGCCTTCTATTTCTCTCATGTAGGGGCGCTTGTCAAAATATGGCGCATATGCGTATCCTTCAACTGTGATGAGGCGCGCATTCGGTTCGTCGTAAAAGGTCAAACTGTAGTAAGGGCCGCCCATGAAATCATTCTCCATTCTCCAAAGACCTCTTACCTCAGCTGCAAAGCCTCCATTAAAAGAAAACGCTTCATATGTGGGGGTCATGCGCCGTTCAATTTGCATGTAGCTCCCTTCTGTGGGACCAGAAACATATCGTTCGGTAAGTTCATCGCGTCTATTGAGGATGTGTTCGAGGGTAAATTGATTTTGACCGAGGTAGGGTTCGCTGTGTATAAAAAAACCTTCTTGGACATCGTGGTTGTTGCTCCCTCGAAACCTCGTGAGTTGTCTGTCTATCCAGGTAAATGCAGTATCCGCTCTTACAGCATATGACCCTTTAGGGATTAACAAATCCAAGCCCCATATGGTGTTTATTTTCGCCTGTATCACCTCATCTGTCGAAAGCTTCGTGACATATGTTGTTCGCTTTACCTCTACGTCATGTAAGAGACTGACCATTTCATTTGCCCGCTCTGAAAACTTCTCCGCAAGTGCAGCTTGGGTTCTGGCTTTTGCTAAAATATAGATCTGTCCCTGTGAGTACTTCTCCTTGTAAAAGACGACTGAGGGGTCCTGAGTGTCAACCCTGTCTGCAATTTCAACATCGATAATGTTTCGGTGAGGTTTCCAAAACTTGCTGAAATCAAACCTGTTCTTGTGCACCACATCGAACATGGGTTCATATGTCTCGGTATGCATCTGAGGTAGCACAGCATATGGTTTCATAAGGATGTTTCTAATGCTATCTCCGATCACACCTTCCCAAACCGCATCGGTACAAACCACAAGAACTTCGCCTTGCGCGCCTACCCTACTTGGGAGTGGTGATCTGGCCCCTTCTTGGCTTCCACAGCCGCACAAAATCACAACAAAAAGAAGGAGCGGCCATCTCATAGTTTGGTGGGGTCACCGTGAATGATAAGCCTTTGTCCGATTTTGATATTCGAACTGTTTAAGCCATTCCAATCTTTTATCTTTCTTACGGAAACGCCGTGTCTTTCTGCAATTGTTCCCAACACGTCTCCTGACTTCACGCGATAGAATATCGGTTCAGGTTCGTATTTAATAGCAGGGGTTAAATCTGGATTGATGAGTCTCATCTCAGCCTCACGCGCTATAAAAACAGCCACTGATTCATTTGGAACTCTCACAGCCCACTTCTCCCCTGGGCCTGGAATAACTTTTTGCCGAAACATGGGGTTCATGACGGCAAGTTCTGATTCAGACATTAGGGTGAGCGCTGCGATTTGGTCAAATCTAAGGGGTCCTTCAACATGCACGGAATCCATCTCTACATATCCAGGCAGGATGTTTCTCGGGACGATACCGTACTCTGCATGGTACTCCATCAGATAGACAACGGCAAGGAAATTTGGGACGTAATTCCGTGTCTCTCTAGGTAGAAAGGGCCTCACTTCCCAATAATTTGTCTTGCCTCCACTTCTGCGAATTGCCTTATTTACATTTCCGCCCCCAGCGTTGTATGCTGCAAGCGCGAGGTACCAATCGTCGTAAATTCCATAAAGCTTCTTCAGGTGATTGCAGGCGGCTTCTGTGCTCCTTTGGGGGTCCTTCCTTTCGTCAATATAGCTGTCGATCCTCAGTCCTTCAGCTTTCGCTGTATAGTACATGAATTGCCACAAGCCGCGGGCGCCTGCTGGAGATCTCGCTTCGGGATTCAAAGCGCTTTCCACAATGGGCAAATACTTCAGCTCCAAAGGAAGGCCTGACCGGTCTAGCATCTCTTCGAAAAGTGGAAAAAATGCGGGAGCCCTTCCCAACATTGTGCCCAATCCTCTTTTGCGTTTGCTTACGTAAAGAGCGACCCGGTTGTGCGAAACGATGTTCCATTGTAAATCTAGCTCCGACGACATATCTAGTATCGCCATTCTTGATTTCATGACAGCTGTATCTAGCTCTAAGTCCGGTTCCCCCATAATATTCCATAGCCCCGTATCAGAGCTAACGCAAGTCTGAGAGTCACACCAAATTGACCACTCCTCTTCCCAAGAAAAAGGTGCAACCGTTGTTTGAATAAGAAGTGTAGTATCTATCTGATTTAGGCTTCCATCGTGTAGGTCTTCCTGTCCAAAAACCAAAAGGTTTGTCGCAAAGAAAAGACACGTAACGATCAAATTTGAAAGCCTATGACTCACTTAGATTTGTTGTCGTCCGAAGCTTTGTCTGACGTGCTGTCGTCATCCTTGTTATTCGCATCCTTAAACTCTTTCAAGCCTTGACCCAGGCCACGCATGAGTTCTGGAATTTTACGTCCACCGAAAAGCAGCAATACCACAAGGAGAATTAATGCAATTCCTCCGCCTCCAATATTTTGGATAAACAGAAGATAGTTTGATGTCAAAAACGCTAGTAACATGAATTCGTTATTTGCCACAAAGTACCGATAAAGTGGCTTAACCTACAACCTCTATTTCAATGTTGTCGATAAGTCTTACGCCATCGACGTTTGCCGCCACTACAATGTGACTCCATTCGAAGGGTTCATCTTCATGAGAAAACGTGTGGTAGTTCACCCCATCAAAATACTCCAAATCGATTCCTTCAGAAGTCTGTAGCTCTTTCCTGGCAGTGTCTACAGCTGTTTTTATAGACCTCCCTGATGACGTGTTCTCCACCACATTTGCGAGCGCAAACGAGAGCTTTAAAGCCCGCTTTACGCCTTGATTTGTCAGCCTTATGTTTCTTGAACTTAGGGCCAAACCTTTTGAATCTCGAATCAGTTCGCAGCTCACAACCTCAATATTGGGGTGCCTTATGTGTGCCATTTTTTGCACGACTGCAACTTGCTGCAAATCCTTGGCTCCGAAATACGCTTTATCTGGTTTTATGGCCCCGAATAGTTTGTCGACCACTGCGATGACACCGTCAAAATGACCTGGCCTGCATTTCCCTTCAAATGAATGTGTTAGGCTTCCCCAATCCATATGCTCTGCTTTTGGTTTGCCCCCATATAAATCTTCTGCCGTTGGTGCAAAAATCACATTGCAACCCGCTGCTTTGGCAATTTTGGCGTCAGCGTCCATTGTTCTTGGGTAAGCGTCCAAATCATCTTTTTCATTAAATTGGGTCGGGTTTACTAGGATGCTTACCACCACTAAATCACATTCTCTTGATGCTTTTTCAATCAAAGAAGCATGACCTTGATGTAAAGCACCCATCGTTGGGACAAGTCCAAGCGATTTGTTGTTGTGATTATTATGTTCGTTAAACCAGTGGTTTAGCTCGACGGATGTGCGTATAATTTTCATTTTTTAGGAAGCTTATCGCCCTGTATCCTATGTAATTACTTGGATTTAGCCGTAAAATTAGCTATATTTGGTGTTCGTCTAACCTGAAGAGAGCACAAACTATGAGCAAAGCACGAATCCTATACGTATCCCAACACTTGGTTCCCTTCCTCCCTGAAACACCGATGAGTTCTATTTCTCGTCACCTACCACAGGGAACACACGATAAGGGTCGTGAGATACGCGTGTTTATGCCGAGGTTTGGTAAAATTAATGAGCGTCGTCATCAGTTACACGAGGTTATTCGACTTTCTGGGATGAATCTAAACATCGATGATGTCGATCACCCTTTAATTATCAAAGTAGCATCAATACCTACTGCGAGGATGCAGGTCTACTTCATAGACAATGATGATCTTTTCAAGCGTAAAGCTGTTTTATATGATGCAAAAGACAAGCTTTTTGCGGACAACGATGTGCGCGCTATTTTCTTTGTAAGAGGTGTTTTGGAAACCGTGAGAAAGCTTGGATGGGCTCCCGATGTCATTCACTGTCATGGGTGGATGGCCAATCTGCTGCCGCTTTACCTGAAGAACAATTACGCTGACGACCCCTACTTCGCAAACAGCAAAGTCGTATGTAGTATCTATGATGAAGGGTTTGAGGGCGCTTTAGACGCGCGACTTTCCGAGAAGGTCACACTTGATGGAATTGATGCTGAGAAGGTTCAGACCATTAAAAACGCTACATTCAACAACATGAATGCGATCGCAATTGAAAATGCTGACGCACTCATTACTGCATCCGAAGATTTGGATGAAGAAACGACATCTAAAATGGCCGCTGCTGGCGTTCCTGTTCTCCCATTCCCTGGTGAAAAAGGATATCTTGCAGAGATTAACCAATTTTACGATGAAGTTCTTGAGGGAAAGTTTGAGGCTGTCGGGGAATAATAGATATATTCGCGCCCTATGATGAAGCAAAAAGCTAACATCCCTCGGGCAGCCTTCTGGATTTTATGGTGCCTTATTATATTTGTTGGCTGTAAAAAGCCAGACTCCTCTATCGGACTAGGGCTTCAGCCAGAATCTGATATGTTTGGGGTCTACACATCTGACACTTTAACCGTCGAAATGGTGACGGTTCGAGAGGATTCTCTTTCGACAGCGAGACTGAGTACTGCTGTTCTAGGTCGGGTTTTCACCCCCAGAATAGGTTGGACCACTGCTGGATTTGCTTCGCAACTCCGTCTTAGTGCCCCAGGAATAGATTTCGGATCCAACCCTCAGGTTGACAGTCTCTTTTTAAGTCTTCGGTTCACTGGCGACACCTATGGGCAGTTAAGTGACCAAAGCATGCTCGTTCAACAACTCACCGATTCGCTCTCCTACGATTCAGCTTATTACTCAAATTTCTCCCCCGAGGTTACCCATGATATTTTAAACGACGCCTCGCAGGGACCGGTTTCTCTCAATCCGTCACAAGATTTAATTATCGGTGAGGATACTGTTGTGTCTCAGATTCGTTTAAACATGAATCTTGCGTTTGGACAATCCATTCTCGATCAGGACACCTTGGTTTTCCAGGACAATGAGTCGTGGTTAAATTTCTTACCCGGGATTGTTGTCTCAACGATGGGTGATGGTGTGGGTGCTGCAGGAATCGATATTTCATCTGGATTGAGCTTGATGCGACTCCACTACCACAACGACAACGATACCTCGTTCTACGATTTCATCATCAGCCCTCTAAGCGCGAGAGTGAATATGTTTAGCCAGGATTATGTCGGTGAATTGTCATACCTAAATAACCCCCCTTCTGACTCGGCATTCGTGACTGGAGATCAGTCTCTATACATCATGTCTGGTTCTGGGCTTAAAACCCAATTGCGAATTCCATTTTTAAATTCAATTACTGATTCGTTGGGTCCCGAGCGTGCAGTTCAAAAGGCCGAATTAATCCTACCGCTTGACGCGTCCTTCTTCGATTCTCGATACCCCCCACATGAGCAACTTTTTATCCTGACAGAAAACCCTGAGGGTATTTCTATATCCACGCCAGATCAAGTCTCTCCAGGTATAAACATTGATGGTTACTATGACTACTCTACGAAAGAGTATCGTTTCAACATAAGCAGAACAATACAACATCTACTTAACAGAGAAGCGGGATTCGCGTATGGTAATTTCTCTCCTGAAGATCCCATTCCGCCCTTGTATATTGTGTCTAGCCGAGCTGGAATTTCTATCCAAGGGGTCGTTATTAGGGGTACTGGTGTTGATTTAAATCGCGCCAGACTCGTTCTTACTTGTAGTCACTGAATTAACTTCGAAGTATGTGTGGAATTGTTGCATATCTGGGACCCAAACCCGCTTTCCCCATTCTTATTGATGGTTTAAAGCGGTTAGAATACCGTGGTTACGATAGCGCTGGTGTTGCGGTTATAGAATCCACAAAGACTGAGCCTGCGAAGCTTGTTGTTCGAAAAAAGAAAGGGAAAGTTAAAGACCTTCTCTCGCACGTTGGGAAAGAAGTGCTTTTAGGCAATGTGGGAATCGGCCACACAAGGTGGGCAACCCATGGTCCGCCTAATGACGTCAATGCACATCCACACAGGGCGAGCAAAGGACGGATTGCAATCATTCATAATGGCATCATTGAAAATTATGCTGCACTTCGTGAGACTTTAGACCAAAGGGGCCACGCACTTTTAAGCGACACAGACTCGGAGGTACTTGTTCACCTCATTGAGGAAATCATGTTGGGGTCAGAATTAAGTTTATTTGATGCTGTAAGATCTGCACTGAAGCAAGTGGTGGGAGCATATGCCATTGTGGTGATTGACCGAGAACATCCTGACAGATTAATTGCGGCAAGGAAGTCTAGTCCACTGGTAATCGGAATGGGGGAAGATGGCGCCTTTTACGTCGCTTCAGACGCTACGCCCATCATACCGTACACGAAGAATGTTGTGTATTTGGAAGATGAGGAGGTTGCCGCTCTAGATTTAAATGAAGGTCTTCGAATACGAACCATTTCTAATGTTGCAATAACACCAGAGGTCCACGCCTTAGAAATCGAACTAGAAGCGATTGAAAAAGCCGGATACGAGCATTTTATGCTGAAGGAGATCTTTGAGCAACCACGCTCCATTCGTGATTCGATAAGAGGGCGTATAAACCTGAAGTTGGGTGAAATTAAAATGGCGGGAATTGACGACCATTGGGACAGGTGGCAAAATGCCTCTCGTATTCTCATTTTGGGTTGTGGAACGAGTTGGCATGCAGGTTTGGTGGCGGAATATTTACTGGAGGAGTTCACTCGGATTCCTGTTGAAGTAGAATATGCCTCTGAATTCAGGTATCGAAACCCAATTATTCGTCCTAACGACGTGGTCATCGCCATTTCCCAAAGTGGAGAGACAGCTGACACACTTGCTGCCATTAAAACGGCAAAAGAGGCGGGAGCTCATGTTTTCGGTGTTTGCAATGTCGTGGGGTCAAGTATCGCTCGTGAAACTGAAAGCGGAGCGTATACGCACGCTGGACCAGAAATTGGTGTTGCTTCTACAAAGGCGTTCACTTCTCAAATTGCGGTTCTTTCAATGATCGCGCTGCATGTTGGGTTTAAAAAAGGGAGCCTTCCTCGTGAGCGATTTCTACGCTTGCTCACCGAGCTAAACGGGATCCCTGAATTGGTTGAGACTGTCCTGAAGCAAGCTGATTTTATCGATACGATCGCCTCTAAATTTGAAACAGCTGAAAACGCGCTGTATTTGGGTCGAGGGTATCAATTTCCCGTGGCTTTAGAAGGCGCATTAAAGCTTAAAGAAATCAGTTACATACACGCTGAGGGCTACCCAGCTGCAGAAATGAAGCACGGCCCTATCGCGTTGATTGACGATGATATGCCTGTCATATTTATCGCGACCAAGGATGATGTTTATGAAAAAGTCGTAAGCAACATTCAAGAAGTTAAAGCGCGCGGAGGTAAGCTGATTGCGATCGTTACCGAAGGCGACTCGGAGGCAGCGTCTCTGGCAGATCACGTCATCGAAATTCCAAGATGTGTGGACTCACTCGCGCCGCTATTAAGTGTGATCCCTTTGCAGCTTTTGAGTTATAGAATTGCTGTTTTAAGAGGGTGTGATGTAGATCAGCCTAGAAATTTAGCAAAAAGTGTTACCGTCGAATAACGACCTACATTATTGATAATCAGCTGTTAAAACTCCTTTTTGATGTTATTAACAAGTGAAACGTGAGTGTTAATATCTACATATTTGCTTGATTCTGCTCAGTATTCCCGTTATTGCACTTTGAAAACTGAAATTAAATATATTTAGGGTATGAAAAAACTAATGTTCACTCTAGCGATTTTCTCGCTAGTATTCACAAGCGCACAGGCGCAAAAGCAGTTGGGCGGAGAGCACAACGTAGAGGTAAACCTTACTCCTTTTGGCAATAGCCCTATTGATGGCACGACCATTAAGTATCGTAATTTCCTTGATGATGATAAGGCGTTTCGCGTATCATTGACTGTAGGTTCTACTTCTGGAACATATGCTTACTACCAAGAAGGTGAGCAGCTTGGAGATCCTGTGAGTCCACAGTTAAATATGGAGACATCAAACTCTCTGATTGGCATTGCGCCTGGTTACGAGATTCACTTCTCTGGAACTGACAACCTTAGCCCTTATTTCGGTATCGAGGCATACTACATGATGGGCAGTCGCACTGACATGATTGAGTCTTGGGGGCCAAATGATCTTGACAACGTAGGGCAACCTGATGTATACGTGACTTGGGATTTAACAAACAAGCAGGCATACAGCTCTATGGGTTTAAACTTACTCTTCGGTGCTGATTACTACTTCTCTGATGCGATTTATGTTGGATTTGAGGCTGGTCTAGGTTTCGGAACAACTTCTTTCGGTAACCACACTATTGAAACAAGTGACCTCACGGCATTCAACATTCAATTCAATGGTGCTTTTGATCCTACAACAGCAGGAGCAGCTATTGCTGACAGCTTTGTAGGTGAGCTTCCTTTCAATGTTCTTGAGGGAGATATTTTCTACGATTACTACGAGCAAGGGTATACTTACCCTAACCAAGTTTCTAACACATCTCTTGGAAACGTTTTTAACGGCGCGATCCGTGTCGGATTCCTTTTTGACTAATACGCAACGGAATTAATAATATTACTGAAAGGCGTCCTTAACGGGGCGCCTTTTTTTTGTTTCTTTACTTTATGGATTTTTCTAAAATAAACATTGCCTTACATTGGAACGGGTCCTCTAAAACAGTTGACCTTTCGTCTCCCATTGACCTTAGTCTCCCACTTCGAGACCCTCGCAAAGGGGAGGGTCCCGCGGCGTGGTATGTGGGACGACCACATTTTGAGCCCGTAAAAGAAGAAGGTTTTGTGGGTAGCGTAGCGCTGGGTGGCGCTGTAAACTTTACAAACGTAAGCTTCAATCCTCACGGCCACGGCACACATACAGAGTGCCTGGGTCACATCACAAAAGAAGCAGAATCTGTCAATGACATTTCAATGCCCTTATTGATGCCTTGCCTGCTTGTGTCAATTTCCCCCGAACAGAAAGGTGGGGACTTTGTGATTACAGGGTCTCAGCTTCCTGGCGGGTTATCCGCTACGGAACCTTTGCCACCATCCTTGATTATTCGCACACTCCCTAACGACATTGAAAAGAAATCAAAAGACTGGGCAAACTCGAATCCGCCGTACTTGGATGTTGATTTTACAAATAGATTGGTTCAAAGGGGGGTACAGCATCTTTTACTAGACCTTCCATCCGTCGACAAAGAGGTTGATGGAGGTGCCTTAGAAAGCCACCGCGCCTTTTTTGGAGTGGGTAGCACGCCGCGCAGGTCTGCAACAATCACTGAGTTCGTTTTCGCTCCAGACAGCGCTCCAGACGGCTTATATGCTTTGAGTCTACAGGTGGCCCCTTTCGACCTTGATGCTTCACCAAGTCGACCGGTTATTTACGGGCTTTTAAAAGCTTAATGGTAAAGGTGGCGCCCTTGCCTTCTTTTGACACCACTGACACCTCGCCTTTTGATTGCTCAACAATGCTTTTAACCATCGCTAGGCCTAAGCCTAAGCCATGCGTTTTTGTTGTGAATCTGGGCTCAAAAATACGCGCCATCTTCTCGGGCGGAATCCCTATGCCTGTATCGATAACCTTGACAATCGCAAAATCTTCATCCTCTGTAATCTCAACTTTAATGGGCTCCTTTGATTTCGCATCGTACATCGAATCAAGTGCATTGGCAATAAGATTATTGAAGGCGCGCATCAGGCGGCTGGCGTCACCCTCGACCAGGATCTTGTGTGATTGACTTTCTACAAGAACACATTCTTCCCCGTATAGGTGAGCCGCGTTATTGACGACATTGTTTAAGTCAACTGAGATTATTTCGGCCTCACGAACGACTGCAAGGAGTGCAAAGTCTTCTGCAATCGTTGCAAGAACATCTATTTGAGATATTGCTGTCGCAGAAAACCGTTTCAATCTATCCGGAAAGTCATCAGCCTTGTCGTTCCATGCGCGTTCAAGCTGCTGAATGCCCAGCTTGAGAGGTGTGAGTGGGTTTTTTATCTCATGGGCAACTTGTTGTGCCATCTCTCTCCAGGCACCCTCTCGTTCATCTTTTGCCCTGCTAACCAGGCTTTCTCTAAGCTTAGAAAGGAGTGCGTTATACTGATCTACAAGTTCGCCTACTTCGTCATTCCATTTGTGATCTAAGGACGTTGTGTTGCCTAGGGGGTCTACTTGTGCCATCTCTAACCTTAACCGATGAAGCGGCCTGAGGATTGACTGAACGATGAGATATGCGATGAGCATCGCGCCTAGAAATAGAAACAAATAAACTGGAGCCAATCGGTTTAGAAAAGGCTTGATGCCCCCTTGGGTTAATGGTCTCGGGTTATATCTCGCAGTCGCGATTAATAAGGGAGCTCCATCATCGGCCGTCACCACCCAATGAACACGTGTTATTTCGTTTGGGCCTAACGTTTCCTTCACAACAACACGGTCCCCTTTCCATTTAAGCTTATCAAGCAGGCGCTGGTCTAACGCTAAGTCAGGCTGAAGGTTCTCGTTCTCAAACGAGGCTGATGTGGTCACTAAAACGCCGTCTGGCCTATATAAGCTGAACGTGAGACTGTGGACGTCCGCCAACTCACAGATGTGGTCTGTAAAAACGATAGAAATACTGTCCGATGGAAGGCTTCCCCCCTGCCTTGTGAGAACATAGTCTAAGCTTCTGCTTAAGGCAGCCTCTTTTCTTAACAGTCTCTGGCTGTTATAGGCCAGTTCTTGTTTTTGGGAAAAGTCGAAAGCAACAACTGCGGTAGCTACTAGAGCAACCAACACAACTGCAAGCATTCCGATAAAAATTCTAAATCTTAAGCCCATATGGGTAATCTAGTAACTAAAATCGCGCCAAAAAATTAAAAGGTCGGATTTTTGACTTATTTAACCTCCCAACGCCTCTGATCCTGCGACAATTTCAAGGATCTCTGTCGTAATAGAGGTTTGACGTGCTTTATTGTACGTGATCTTAAGATCCTGAAGCAGGTCTCCCGCGTTTTCTGTTGCTGAATGCATGGCTGTCATCCGCGCGCCATGCTCGGCTGCGTTACTGTCTAAAAGCGCTTTGTAAAGTTGAGTCTTAAGTGCACTTGGCAATATGTTTTCAACTATTTCCTGAAGATTTGGCTCGAAAATATAATCGATTTCAACCGTTTTGTTGTCTTCTGGGGTGGCGAGCGGCAACAGGGGTAAGAATGCTTCTTGCGTAGGGATTTGGACTGCTGCGTTTTTGAATTGGCTATATGTAATCTCTACAGCGTCCCACTTTTTTGAAACGAACCCGTCCATGACGGTTTGGGCTATCTCTGAAGCAGTGTCAAAATTTAGATTGTCGAACACTGCTAAAGAATGGTCCCCGAAACCTTCCGCAAATTCACTTCCACCTCTCGAGAAAGACTCGTTTGCCTTCTTTCCCAAAGGCAATACAACAACATTTGCTCCCTCTGAACGATACTTAGAGATTGCAGCTTGTGCTAATTTCATGCTGTTGTTGTTAAACCCTCCACAAAGCCCTCTGTTAGAAGTAATCGCAATTACCAAAGCGGTTTTTACCTCTCTTTTGTTTGAGAATACGCCTTCTGAAGAATCTAAGGATGCGCTAACGTTTGCCAGTATCGCTTGGATTTTCTCTGCGTAAGGTCTCATCTGTGTTATCGCGTTCTGAGCTCGGCGGAGTTTTGCCGCAGACACCATCTTCATCGCAGATGTGATTTGCATCGTGTTCTGAACTGAACCGATGCGTTCTCTTACTTCTTTTAATCCTCCAGCCATAGTCGTCTAGATTATGCGTATTGAGCGGTCATTTCAGCAGCAGCAGACTCCAAAACACTTGTTTCAGCATCTGTGTATTTTCCGTTTTTCAAGGCGCTCAACGTGTCTGAGTGTTTCGCTCTTAAATAGTCCAAGTAATCTTGCTCAAACTGCTTTACCTTATTAATCGGAACATTCATCAAAAGTCCTTTGGTACCACAGTAAACCATGGCCACCTGCTCCTCTACGGGGAGTGGAGAGTTAAGGTCTTGTTTCAGAATCTCAACGTTTCTGGCGCCCTTGTCAAGAATCGCTTTTGTAGCATCGTCGAGGTCAGAACCGAACTTGGCAAATGCTTCTAATTCACGATATTGAGCTTGGTCTAGTTTAAGTGTACCACTTACCTTCTTCATTGATTTTATCTGAGCATTACCACCTACGCGGCTTACTGAGATTCCAACATTAATTGCTGGTCTAATTCCAGAAAGGAAAAGATTTGACTCAAGGAATATTTGTCCGTCGGTAATAGAAATTACGTTCGTTGGGATATATGCACTTACGTCACCGGCTTGCGTTTCAATAATAGGAAGAGCCGTTAGTGACCCACCTCCTTTTACAATTGACTTTAAAGATTCCGGAAGGTCGTTCATTTCCCTTGCGATACTGTCCACGGCAATCACTTTGGCCGCTCTTTCAAGCAGACGTGAGTGTAGGTAGAAAACATCTCCAGGGTATGCCTCACGACCCGGAGGTCTACGTAGCAGAAGACTCACCTCGCGATAAGCTACCGCTTGCTTAGAAAGATCATCATATACAACGAGAGCCGCACGACCTGTATCACGGAAGAATTCACCCACAGCCGCTCCTGTAAAGGGCGCATAGAACTGAAGTGGTGCTGGATCTGACGCTGTCGCTGCAACAATGACGGTATAGGCCATTGCTCCGGCTTCCTCTAGCATGCTTACGATTCCTGCAATCGTTGATCCTTTTTGACCAATAGCGACATAAATACAGAATACTGGATCGCCCGCATCATAAAACTCCTTTTGATTGATAATCGTGTCAAGCGCAACAGATGATTTACCTGTTTGACGGTCGCCTATGATAAGCTCACGCTGTCCTCGACCGATAGGGATCATTGAGTCAATCGCCTTAATTCCTGTTTGAAGAGGTTCGGCTACCGGTTGACGGAATATTACACCTGGCGCCTTGCGCTCAATAGGCATTTCGTAAAGATCCCCAGTGACAGGGCCCTTTCCGTCAATTGGCTCTCCAAGCGTATTGACAACACGTCCTAGAAGACCTTCGCCGGCTTTTATGGATGCAATTCTTCCTGTTCTTTTTACTGAACTTCCTTCCTTAAGGTCTTTAGATGGCTCAAGCAAAACGGCGCCCACGTTATCTTCCTCGAGATTGAGGACAATACCACGTACGCCATTGTCGAACTCTATGAGTTCTCCTGATTGGACATTACTAAGACCGTAGATACGGGCAATTCCGTCACCTACTTGAAGGATTGTACCGACTTCTTCTAGTTCAGCTGCAGATTTTACTCCTGCCAATTGCTCACGTAGAATTGATGATACTTCTGCTGGGTTGATTTCAGCCATTTGAGATTCTTTTAGGCCTAAAATTCAGGCTCGTAATCGTGTTCTGATAGTTTTCGGCGCAGCGTGCTGAGCTGGCGCTTTAATGAAGCGTCAATCTGTTTGTCATCCATTCTCAGGATAAATCCTCCTAGGAGGTCTGGATCGATCGTTTCTTTTAGTTCAATGACTCCATCGTGAACTTTGGCTATTTCAGCCAAAATGTTATCACGAGAAGACGATTCCAGTGGTGTTGCAGAGCGCACCTCCGCAGCCTGGATGTTGTTTATTAGACGTAATTGAGAAAGCGCTTCTGCTACAATTGTAGGTAAAATTGTTTCTCTGCCTTTCGTTACTAAAATATTAATAAAACCAAATGTTAGGTCACTCAAGCTTTCTTTAAAAATAGCCTTAAGTATCTCCTTCTTTTTATTTGGTTTTACAACAGGGCTTGTAAGCAAAAGTTCGAATTCTCGAGACGCATCAACCAATGAAGAGATCATGCGGAGTTCTGACTCGACAAGATCTAGTTCATTCCTTTCGGAAGCAAAACCAAGGAGTGCCTTGGCATATCTGGATGCTACGCGTTTACTAGCCATTTGATTAGTTCAGTGTCGATTCATCGATGAGCTTATCAACAAGTGCTGTTTGTTTGCCTGAATCTGTAAGCTCTTCGCGAAGAAGGCGTTCAGCAATATCAATAGACAATTTCGCAACCTCTGCTTTAAGTTCGGCAATGGCCGCTTTTCGCTCAATTTGTATTGCCTCGCGCGCTAACTCTACCTCTTTAGAGGCTTCTTCTTTAGCTTTTGCTCTTGCATCCGAGACGACCTTGTTGGCCATTTCTCGAGATTCTTTAAGCATTGCGTCTCGGGTACTTCTCGCCTCTTGTAACAAGCGGTCGTTGTCCGAGTTTAGGCTCGCCATTTCCTCGCGTGCTTTGTCGGCAGAGCGAAGCGCTTCTTGTATGCTTTCTTCGCGATCTTGTAAAGCCTTTAGGATTGGTCCCCAAGCTAGTTTTCTTAAAATAAAGAGCGCCAACAAAAAAGACAAGGTTGCCCAAAATACTGTACCGAAAGCGGGTGTTAACAACGTTCCCATCGGACTAGCCTAAGACTACAAGTAGACAAATAATGATTCCGAAGAGCGCAACACCCTCAACGAGGGCAGCTGCAAGAATCATATTGGCACGAAGGTCGTCTGAAGATTCTGGCTGACGCGCCATTGACTCCAACGCCGCTTTACCAATTAATCCAACGCCGATTCCGGCGCCAATAGCAGCAACTCCTGCTCCAAGAGCCGCGAGTCCGTGGCCAGTAGTAATTTCAAAAAGAATGGTCAACAATTCCATGATGGGTTGTTTTTTAAATTATTATTATTATCAATGGTGTGCCTCTTGCGTTGCATCTGCAAAATAAATGGCCGCAAGAAGTGTGAAAACGTATGCTTGAAGGAAAGCTACAAGTAGCTCTAGGAAATACATGAAAATCATAAATAAAGTGGAGAAGACACCCATGCCGAAGCCAGCGATCTCTCCATAATTTTGGTTAAAAATAAAAACCAAACTGACAAATGACAAAATAATAATATGCCCTGCCGTCATGTTCGCTGTCAAACGAATCATTAGAACTGTGGGCTTTAGAAACATCCCAAAAACTTCAATTGGAACGACGAGTAGTTTTACAAGGTTTGGTACACCAGGAGGCCAAAACAAGTGACCCCAGTAATTTCTGTTTCCATTCACTGTCGAGATAAAGAAGACGGCAAACGCCAACACAACAGTCACACCAATTGTTCCTGTAATGTTAAATCCACCTATAAAAGGGATGAGACCCAACAGGTTACTTGCGACTATGAAAAAGAATGTTGTAAGAAGGAATGGGAGAAATTTACCCGCCTTGTGTTTTCCGATAATTGGCACAGCGATGTCGTCTCTCACAAACAAAACCAAGGGCTCAAGAACATTTGTAAGCCCTTTGGGAGCTTGACCAGGGCGTTTTGAGTAGCTTTTTGCCATAGACCTCAGCATAAGCACCAAGAGGGTCATAATAAACATCATCCCGAACACTGACTTTGTAACAGAGATGTCATAAAATGATTCTCCGCCCTCCGAGGTTATTCCCGTATCGGGATTCTTGACATAGACCGTGCCTGTATTAGGGCCTGTCGCAGTTAGGGCGTCATCTGAACCGTGAAATTTTGAGCTCATAAACAGATCAAACCCCTTGCCCTCTACGTAAAAAATCATAGGGAGGGGAAGGCTGAAACCGCTGTGGTGGTCACCAAAAAAGTGGATCTCATTCGCATCCGCGATGTGAGGGATAATGAAGTCTTTGGCAACAAAGTCACCGTGCTCCCCATCGTCTAGTGAGTTGTGACCCGCATCGTGGGTGTCGTGGGTGTCGTGATTTGAGTGATTGTGGTCATCAACCTCGCCATGCCCCTCGGTTTGAGCGGCAACGAAACTTACCCCTCCTATTATTATAAGAGCGGTAATTGCAAATCGTTTGGCGAACTCAGTTATCATGCTATAAATCTGTTCAAAAAACGAGGCAAAAGTACGAATATTAAGTGTGTAATAAATGGAAGAATATAACTTTTCTTTCATCCCCCCTTAATTAACTGTTGAACATCAATCACAAACAGGACCGAAAAGGCAACAAATACCCCAAATACCCCAAACACAAACAGCTCTCGGTGCGGCAATTGAGACACAAGATAGGTTGTGATAATCACAAGGGTGAGTAGCATTTTAGCTGTCGTTGTTCCAATGACTGCCGTTGAAAATTTTATTGCAGACCCTTTTTGTGATTTCGCGACCCAGGTTCTTAGCAAAATTGTAAGCAAGACATAGAAGGCGATTGTTAAAAACCAAATGGGTTGGTGTGCCATGTCAGAAAAAAAAGGAAGAAGGTGCCCTATCGCCATGCATAAAACAGAAACAATCAGTGTTTTAATAATAAATCTATTCATGATTTTATTTTGTCTGAATATTTCTGAGGACTGACCACATCCCTAATGCCAAACCCAGTATGGCGCCCGCAGCCGTTCCGAGTGGTTTATCAAGCTGGAAGTGATCGTCTATTTGCCTGCCCCCAATGGCGCCTAGGCCGATGGCTGAAGCCAGCGTTGTTCCGATACCCGCAAAGCGCAAAGCGGTTTTGGTGGCTTTTAACCTAGGGGTTGACTTGGGTTGTGGGGGATTAAGCTCCGGCTCCAACCGTTTGCTTTTTGTGTGAGAGAACTTCTTCTTCTGAAGGTATTCTTGAAGATTTTAATGAGGCCATTGCATCTGCTTTAGATGCCGCTTTTTCCTCTGTCATCTTCTTATTTTTTGGGGCTCCCA
>JAPKBK010000316.1 GCA_028823435.1 Flavobacteriales bacterium | reverse complement strand
TCAGTTGTCCACGCGACGGTCACAAAAGAAGTGCCTTGTCCAGAAAGAATCGTGCCCCCCGTTATAGTCCACTCAAAAGATGACGCTTCATCGCTGCATGAGTAAGACCACTCAGTCGTATTGATGTCATTTAAATTTATACCTATGGGTCCCTCAATCACTCCCGCTGAAGGCCCGTATTCACATTCGTCATTTGTCCACGCATTTGCATCATAGTTACAAGCGGTCTCATCCATACACTGAGTAGGTGTGTAAAGAATCGGGAGCAGGAGTCTCAGGTCAGGATCTTGAACTCCCCAAGGGAAAATCTGTACGTATATCGACCCTGAAAGGGTTCCAGCCGTTGTGATTTGGCCTATAAGAACACGAAGGTCCTCACCTGCAAATCCAGGGTTTTCTGCACCCAAACCAGGGAATAGCGTTGCCCAACCATTTCCAACCGGCGTGTCCGAATACACATTTTCCCCCGCCTCGAACGCTGCAAATGCATCGTAAGTAGGATCTGCGAGGGAGAGAATATCCATCTCCACCGAAGTGTCCTCCACGCCTATTGTAAACCAGCTGTCATATTCTAAATCAGGGAAGGCCGTAAAGAACGCAGGGTTAATACCCGTGGCAAAAGTTTCACTTGCTTCAGGGTGCTGATACCATGCTGGAACAGATGTTGATTCTAGGATGAAGGGATGGGAATCACTTCCCGTACATGCTGAGAGATAATCATCTTCGTCAAGCATATTAAGATACATTCTCCATGTCGTCATTCCTTCCAAATCACCATCTGTATGCACCGCGTATTCCTCAAGACCTATCCAATACTCATCTGGACCTTGACCATATATGGAGGTAAGTGATGACAACGAAGTTGCAAGTAGCAAGACAAATCCAAATAAATTCTTCATGTGTGGTGTTTATAGTGACGAAAAATACAACTCAAAGTGCAATCAAGTAGAATCTAAGTCAAAAAGAAATCCCGCCCTCAAGGCAGGATCTCTGAAAAATATGAGGTGTCTTATTCTCAGTTATCTCCCCAACCAAATCCTACATTGACGCCAAATCTGACGCCATTACCACCATTGAACAATTGTTCTTCCTCTGAAATTGATTCATCAAACCACTTGGTATCTATGTGTTTAAACTGAGGGCCTAAAAACACATCAACCATCACCCCGTCACCATAATATTGATATCCAAATACCAATGCTGCGCCTGTTGCATTTCTGGTATACAAAGGGGTTTCAGAGATGTCCACAGACTCAGAGATATCCACAGACTCAGATCTAAAACGAGCTACGGCTGCAAGATAAAAACCTTCACACGCTTTTTTCCCTGGGTAAAATCTCACTTCAGGTATGACAATAAAACCTGACCTACTTGCTGTAACAGATTCAGAAGATGTTGAATCATATGCTGTCAATTCCCCAACGATCATCCCCGCGGACACTTGAACAGAGAATTGGTCAGAAAGCGCTTGTTCATACCCCAACTGATATTGACCTAAAAAAAGTCCGAAGGGATTCGTCTTAATAACATAAGCAGGGCCATTAGATTGGGCCATTAAAGAACCTGCGCAAAAGAGCAGGAAAAAGAGAACAATGTTTTTCATAATGTTGTGAATTAAAATCCGATTTTTATTGAGAAGGACAATGTTCTTCCATAAGACCAATATCCTTCAAGTTTGCCATTTTCCACGGTGCCCTGTTCTTT
>JAPKBK010000092.1 GCA_028823435.1 Flavobacteriales bacterium | reverse complement strand
CATCTCAACTGGGTCTTAAGACCGCCATCGTAGAGAGAGAAGAACTTGGAGGCATATGCCTTAACTGGGGATGTATCCCCACGAAGGCGCTACTTAAAAGCGCGAACGTCTTTGAATACATCCAACATGCCGAAGCGTATGGCATTAAAGTCTCCTCGTCTGAAGCCGATTTCGGAGCAATGGTAGGTCGCAGTAGAGATGTGGCAGACGGCATGTCCAAGGGCGTCACTTTCCTTCTGAAGAAGAACAAAGTTGACGTCATTATGGGGTCAGGCAAAGTACTCCCTGGAAAGCGTCTTGAAATCAAGGCAAATGACGGTGGAACGCAAGTCCTTGAGGCAAGCAACATCATCATTGCTACGGGTGCAAGGTCACGTGTATTACCAAATCTCAAACAAGACGGAAAGAAAATTATCGGCTACCGTGAAGCCTTAACACTCAAAACGCAACCCAAGAAAATGGTTGTTGTGGGTTCAGGAGCGATAGGCGTTGAGTTTGCATATTTCTACAACACTATTGGAACTGATGTTACAGTTGTTGAGTATAGGGACAGTGTCGTCCCTTTAGAAGACAAAGAGATCGGAAAGCAACTGGGCCGTTCTTTAAAGAAACAGGGCATCAGCATTAAAACCTCAGCGGAAGTCACCTCCGTTGACACGTCTGGATCAGGATGTAAAGTGACTGTTAAAACAAAAAAGGGTGAAGAAGTGATCGAATGTGACATCGTCCTGAGCGCCGTGGGCGTGATCGCAAATATTGAAAATATCGGACTTGAAGATGTCGGGATTGCTACGGACAAAGGAAAGGTTATCGTGGACGAATACTACGGAACAAACATCCCAGGGTACTTCGCAATTGGGGATTGTGTGCCTGGCCAATCTCTCGCACACGTGGCTTCTGCCGAAGGCATTATTTGCGTAGAAAAAATCTCTGGCGCGACCCCAGAAGCACTTGATTACGGCAACATCCCAGGGTGCACATACTGCTCTCCTGAAGTTGCAAGTGTAGGCATGACTGAAGAGGCTGCAAAAGAAGCTGGTTATGACATTAAAGTGGGAAAATTCCCATTTTCTGCATCTGGAAAAGCCAGCGCTTCAGGACAGAAAGACGGATTTGTGAAACTCATTTTTGACGCCAAATACGGTGAACTTCTTGGCGGCCATATGATTGGAGCCAATGTCACGGAGATGGTCGCCGAGCTGGTGGCTGTTCGCAAACTGGAAACAACGGGACACGAACTTATCAAAACAGTACACCCCCACCCTACGCTATCTGAGGCGATCATGGAAGCTGCAGCTGCAGCTTATGATGAGGTTATTCACTTATAAAACCGCACGTTTTATGTTTTATGTCTAAATCCAATAACCATGACGTATTTAAAAACATTCTCTCTGGCTTCTGTAATCTTCTTTGCCGGACTTTCTTTGAGCACATTTGCGCAAACAACAGAGGAATTAGCTTCATACAGCTCCGCTGAGATATCGGACATCGCAGGATATTTCGGAATCCCATCAAATGCATACACTGCCGAATATGGCGTTGATGCCTATCGCGTGACGTATGACATGCCATATTTGGACAGTACCATTTCAGTAAGCGGTGCATTATTTGTGCCACAAGGAATAGACGAGGCATGTTCTTTGCCCGTGCTAACATACATGCATGGTACAATCTTCAAGCGTACAGATGCACCATCATTCCTCTCGGGTGAGGGACAATTTGGATTTTTAATGTCGAGTCCTGGATTTATCGTGCTTATGCCGGATTATGTTGGACTAGGCACTTCTGAATTGATGCACCCTTATGTTCATGCACACAGTGAAGCTGAAGCAGGCATCTACCTTATTCAAGCTGCGGAGACCCTGGGCGAGGAATTGGGATATAGCTTCAATGGAGAATTCTTTTCTACAGGATATTCTCAGGGAGGACATGCCTCAATGGCATTGTCTCGAGAACTTGAGACCAATTATCAGGATGTATACCCGCTCACTGCATCAGCACCATTAAGTGGCCCTTATGACATTTCAGGAACACAGTTTATACAGACTTTTGAAAACACGAACTATTCTAATCCCGCATATTTGGCGTACAACATCATCGGATGGAACAGCTATTACGGAAACCTCTATGAAGATTTAAGCGAGGTTTTTCAGGAACCCTATGCATCTGGTTTACCTGCCATGTTTGATGGAGAGACATCAGGTGAGGACATTAATGACTACCTGCCATTCCTGTTAGACGACTTGATGCAGCCAGGCCTGATAGAGGAAATCACAGGTAACCCCGACCATCCTTTTAACATTGCTGCGCAAGACAATGATGTCTACGAGTGGGTGCCTCAAACACCACTTAAAATGTACTACTGTACACAAGATGAGCAGGTGTTTTATCAAAATGCACTTGTTGCCGAAGCCTGGATGAATGAAAATGGTGCCTTAAATGTATCTACTTCAAACGGCGGTCCTTTAAACCACGGAGATTGTGCCGGCCCTGCAATATTTGGAGGCATGCTATGGCTGCAAGATTTCTCCGTTGAATGTGAAACAAATCATGTGGGTGAAGACACGCATGAGTCATGGACAATCGCACCAAATCCAAGCGTAAATGGGGCAACTGTAATTGCAGGATTGCCTGCGAGCGTGAAATGGGAAGTGGTTGACATTACAGGCCGAACCATCCATTCGGGGTCTGGTTTACAAGTCGACTTCACCTCAAACGCTGAAGGCATCTACTTTATAAAGACGGACAATTGGGGAATGAAAAGAGTTTTAGTTCACCCTTAATAAAGTGATGTGCATACATCCTCTTTCAGGGATGATGAGTATTCTACCCTCTTTTTGATATCGAAGCAGAAGTTTTTGAATCTCTCGTGTCGGTCTGTTACAATTCGCTTTTGAATTTGCTCTATCCATAAACGCGATGTCAAATGAAGCACCATAACTGTGCGTTGATTTCCCTCGCGTGGCGTTGCTGTTGCTTCTGGTTAGCTTTCTTTGCTGATCATGTGTCCGCGTCATGGAGGTTACTCGAAATACAGTCCCTTCAGAGTCAGTCCCCTCTAAAGCATCTGCATAGTCATTCCCCATTTCCTCTAACAGTGTGCGTACTTCAGGAAGAAGCATCGCTTTACTGTGTGTAAGACGGCCGATTCTATACCCTCTGCCATCATATACATTGACCAATTTGTTTTGATTGAGCCCGTAGTTTAATTCAGCTTCATTTTTGACGAAAAAACTATTGGGCAAGGATCTCGCAGCAGCCTGATGGCGTGTATATGGGTTTTTAGAAATATGAAGGGTCTTTTTACAACAACTACATGGGAGCAGAGAACCCAACTTAGGTGATTTGTCATCGGAGGAAACCGCATCGTCAGGTGTCACATCATTCGCTTTAGTTGAATTGGCGACAATGGCCAATGTTTTATTTGGAATAATATATCCTTTGACGCTTTGAAGTGGTTCAGGGTGTGACAATGACTTAGGTCTTGAAGAAACGTCATCATTGTCGCCTACTAACGCCACCATTCCACTTGAACAACATACAAAGACAACCAAAATCAAAACGACCCTGTCCCACCTAAATTTACGATTTATATTTATAGTCATATCAAACAAAGGTCTACACAAGAACAAGAAAGATTCGAAGGAATTGATATAATTGCTCACGTCCGACTGTTGAAACGACAACGTATCAAAGAGAACATCTTGGCAGTGTAAGTAATAATTTTAAAAATAAACAATGAGCATGTTAGGAATAGGGGCAAAAATTGAACATCCGACCTTCGGTGAAGGCGTCATATTTGGAAAAGAAGGGGAATACTTCAGGGTCTACTTCAAGGACCTCGGAGAGAAGGAACTTGGGATAGATTACAATGGTTTTACAATTATTGAACCTTCAAAGGGAGATCATCCAAAACCGGACTTAAGTGACATCATCGAAGCGGTAGAGGTTGTATTCGATGATAAATTAACTGAATTAACAACGCATTTTGAACCTCAACCTATCCAATTGGGTGACAAATGGCTTGGTGGGACAATGACGCTAACGCCACAAGATTCAACATTGCAAACCAAAGAAATCCCTGTTGAAACATTTTTTCATAAAATAGTGATGGTGCGAGATAGACTAAGAGTTTTAGAACAACAGGTTAACGCAGAAGAAAAATTAGACAATCAAGATAAAATCAAACTTCAACAGTATATTACCCGAATATATGGCTCATTAACCACCTTCAATATTCTCTTTAAGCACAAAGAGGAGAGTTTTTCTGGAGAAAAAAAATAAACATGAATTACTTTTTATTGACGTTACTCAGCACTTTAAATAAAACACTGTTGCCTAAGTTTTATTTAAAACAAAATCTAGAAAAACTATCTCATCTAGAAAAGGGGCTCGTGGGCTGGAAAATATTTATAACGTATAAATATCTAGACGCTGCGAAAGAAAAAGGTGCAAAAATTATATCTTGATAACCGCCAGCATCTGATCGTCTGTCGGGTCATAATTTGATTGCCAATTGTACATTCGATAAGAGATAAATGACGCTTGGTCTTTAATCGGAAGTTCAGACGCCTCAAGAATCAGTTTACGCAACCCGCTTGTCATCAGTTTCTTATCCTTCAAACCACCAAATTGGTCGGCCAGTCCGTCTGTAAAGATGTAAACCAAATCGTCAGGCTTAACGGGTATCGTCGTTTCAACAAAGACATCATCTCTCCAATAATTACCCCCAATTGACCTTGGTGTGCCCTTGTATTCTAACAATGCGCCATCTCTGACAATCCAAAGGGGCCTCCTGGCTCCGGCAAACCTCAATGATCTTCTGTCATGATTAAACGCAACAACAGCCAAATCCATTCCGGCACCTGCTCTCATTAATCTTCCTTTATCGCCCCTTAAAATGGATCTTCTAAACTTTTCATCGAGACGGGTCAACAAATGAGCGGGCCCAATCGATTTGTCAAATGCATGCGTCAACTTCTCCCGTGCCAGAACAGTCATGAGTGCAGCACTAATACCGTGCCCGGTACAATCACACACAGCCAAAAAAGTAAGATCCTTCTTTTTACGGGCAAATAGAAAGTCTCCACTCAAAAACCCAAGTGGCTTATCATAAACAGCTAAATCCGGAAAAAGTTCATTTAACTCTTCATCTGTAGGCGCTAACATCCCTTGAATTGAACGCGCATATAGAATATCCTCGTTCGAAGGTAAAGCAGCTTTTTTATGATGAAACTCTTTATGTGGAAGCATTTAATTAACCTGAGATATACAAAAGCAAAGATAGTCACACGTTAATGTATAACGAACCACTTCTGTTTAGGTTGCTTTATTTACTAAATATCGTAATTTCGTGAAATGAAAAATAATTTGATCATTTCATTTTTTTGTCTCACACTTCTCTCAATCGGACTGATGTCAAGTTCTAACGGGGTCGCAGAAGCGCAAAACCAAGACCGTACAGGGGCTCCTGGTTCTTCTGAGTCTTGCGTGCTATGTCATTCTCCAGGTTCAATAACCGCATCTACCTCGATCTCTGTTTTCAACACGAACGGAGAAGAAATAACAGCGTATATACCAGGCGAGAATTATGAGGTGAACTTTGTCGTCTCAGGAAATGGCGCGGCTGGATTTGGTTTTCAAGCCACCTCAATCCTGACTGATGGTTCAAACGCCGGAGAATTTTCTAACCCTGGTGATGCCGTTCAGATAGAAGCAGTCGGTGACCGACATATCGTAGAACATAGCACACCAAATACGACAGGTATATTTACAGCGACGTGGAATGCCCCTGATGTAGGAAGTGGAGATGTGGGGTTCTTTATGTCTGGCCTCGCCGCAAACCTCCAAAATCAAAACTGGGGAGATGGTCACGATGAAACAGCGCTAGCACTTTATGAAAGCAGCAGTATTGGTATTGAAGAAAATGCCATCATGGAACAACCAGTCGCAACATCAAACGGCGTTATATTAAACCCGAAAGTTGATGGGACGATTGCAATTTTTGACATCAGTGGACGTCAAAACTTTACCAGAGCGGTCTTTTCAAATGAGACAATTAATGTCGAGACAAGTCAAATAAGTCGTGGCCTACAGATCATTCATTTCACACCACACAATCAGAGCAATTATAAATTCGCGCCTCAAACATGGAAAGTAGTCATCCCATCATAGACAAAACTGCTGAGAAGAAAGTATTTTCTTTATACCAACTGAATAAGAGTATAAAGAACACGCTCGAGAGTAAGACGGGAAATGCCAGCTTTTGGGTGCGCGCTGAGATTGCAAAGATCACTGTCAGTAGAACAGGACATGCATATCTTGATCTTGTTGAAGAAGTAAATGGCGTACAGCAGGCTGCTATAAAAGGAAATATTTGGCGCAGTACTTTTGAAAAGATAAAAAAAGAATTGGGGGGCTCATCTGAATCTGTTTTACAGGTTGGAAGTGAGATCGTTTTCAAATGCAGTGTATCCTTTCATGAGGTACATGGACTTAGCTTGTTGATTGATGCCATTGATTTGTCCTTTATGCTTGGCGAATTGGAACGCCGAAAGGCCGAGGCCATTTTAAAAATTAAAAAAGAAGGAATACACCTGCTCAATGCTTCGCTCCCTCTCCCATTAGTTATTCAGAAAATCGCGCTCGTCGGGTCTCCAGGAACAGCAGGATTTAGAGATTTTGTGAAACATGTCATCGACAACGACTTTTTATTCAAATATGATATAAATGTATACGCCACTTCTGTACAGGGAGTGGATGCACCAAATCAACTGTCAAAAGCGATTCTTGAGGCGGACAAGGACAAACCAGACGTGATTGTTATTTTGAGAGGCGGAGGATCCCCAATGGATCTTGATTGTTTTAACAACTACACTCTTGCCATTGACATCAGTTCACTTCAAGTCCCTGTTCTTACCGGTATCGGACATGAGTCCGACTTCAGCCTGGCTGATTTGGTGGCGAACAGAGACTTTAAAACGCCTACAGATGTAGGGGACTTTATCGTGGATAGGACAAATTCATTTTCTTCAACTCTAGTGGACATTGCAACAAGGGTCGGGAGTCGAAGTAAAACAGTCATACATCGAGAAGCAACAATCCTAAGTGGTGCAAGAATCATTCTTCGAGATTTGCCCATCAGAATTTTGACATCAAGAAAAAGATTATTCGACACATTACGACAAGATCTCAACCGAGAGTTACTTCGGATTCTAGAGCGGAAGAATGAAACATTACTTGGCTTGGCTTCAACAATGGAATTATTGAAGCCTAGCAGAACGCTTGCGCGAGGATTCAGTATTGTAAGACATCACGAGAAAGCGATTAGTGACACACATAAAG
>JAPKBK010000091.1 GCA_028823435.1 Flavobacteriales bacterium | reverse complement strand
ACTTCGTGATCGTCTCTCACTTTTTTAATCGACATCTGAGTCCGAACCAATTCTCCTGTTAGAGAAACAACTCCTACGTCAATACCGGGATTTAAGTCAAGGGAAACAACATCTCCTACGTAATACGTGTCTTTTGATTTACGTCTAAAAAACCCTTTTCGGTTGTTTTTAAATCGAACTTCAACGATATCAAATATTGAAGTGCCGGCAGGGAGCGCAATGCCCTCAAGCCAATCAAATGTGGTTTTTCCGCCCGTACCACACGTTCCACAACTTCCGTTGTTTTTACAACCTTTCGGCAGACCATCGGCCCCTGAACTACAGCTACTACATCCCATCGTGCAACGAAGATACGTTTTTCACGTCCAGCATTTTGCCTTTGCTTCCTCTTTATTAGATCTCTGTACGTAATCGCATATGAACCTGAATACTCAGATCAAAAAAAACAACTTTGGCATTGACATTTCCGGAAATATCCTTGTGTGCATCCTCTAGTAAAGCACGCAATGAAACAACATTCTTTTCATGAATAAATCTCTGAAATTTCGATATAAAGACGGCTTCTCCATCTGTTAATCGAATCAAAGAATCTGCGCCGTAGTTGCCTAAAATACATTGACGTACCATGTGTAAAGCATAGGTTAAAAACCGCTTTTGTGATTCTCTACCAGGAGAAGCGAAATCGTTTGCCGCTTTCAGTAATGCCACTCCGTCTCGGGCCCAACAGGCACGCATCCAAACAGAAAACATTTCCAAATCAGGGGTTTCGTTTCCAGATTTAGAGAGTCGAACAGCAGCAGAAATATTACCCTCTGTGACATGGGCCCACCCCAGTGCACTGTCGGACGAAATACCCGCAATCTTCGCAATACCTTCCGCAGCTTCAGAGTCTGTAAGTCTGGGGATATGAATCCGTTGTAGCCGCGAAAGAATCGTGGGAAGAAGTCTGTCAGAGTTTTGAGAAACAAATAAAATGACAGTTTTATCTGTGGGCTCTTCGATAAGTTTCAGCAATTTATTTGCGGTGTCAACGCGCATCGTTTCTGGCAACCAGAAAATCAGAATTTTAAAGCCCCCATAAAAAGACTTAAGGCCTAATTTTCGATTAATCTCAAGTGCTTCATCTACAGAAATAAACAGCTGTTTCTTATCTGCACCGATTTTTGAAAGCCAATCCTCTAATCCGATATAACCCGACTCAAGCATACACTCTCTCCAAAGTATTTGAAAGGGGTCCGATGTTGAGCGTCCTCCTCCGTCTTTTTTGAAAAACGGGAAGGTCCAATGTAGGTCAGGGTGTTGAAGTTTCCGATGTGCATTACAGGAATCACATAGGCCACAAGAGTCGCTTTCTGATGGATTTGCACAGTGTAAATATTGGGCATATGCTCTTGCAAGCGCAAGTGATCCAGAACCCTCACTTCCATCAAAGAGTTGGGCGTGAGCGATTCTATTGGATCTCGCGCCTTCGCGTAACAAAGACGATATTTGGGTTTGGCCTAAAACCTCTGAAAACTGCATGTATGCAAGGTAAGTCGTGGCAGACGATTAGATGATGGCATGAAGGGTGAGATATGCACCACGACCAGGCGCAGAAATGCCCGATGCAAAAGATTTGTAATGCAAATCGAAAATGTTCGACACACCCAACTGGGCATGAATATGCGCATTAATTAAGATATGCGACTCCAGATTAAGCGTCCACCAAGAGGGTGTCCCATATCCTAAAGCCTCTTGAATGTTGTCTGTACTCCCAGGCCCGTAATCATCAATGTTTTTTGCGCCACAGTATAAAGCGTAAGCTTCTAAGGACCATTTCTTGTGTGAATACTCCAGCGATGTTTTGCCAAAAGTTGGGGGGATATGCGCAAGAGGTGGATTGTAAGACTCCAAACTAAATCCCTTGGTGAAGTTCAGCGAACTTTTAAAATTCATATTCTCCATAATGGGATAACTCACTTCAAAAGTTGATCCTCTGATGATTGCATTTCCGGAATTTTCATTGCGTTGAATTCTAGAAAATTCTCCATCTATTTCTAGTGAATCTAGTCCATACAGCGTTGAATTAACGGGGGTAATAATTTCAGTCCAAAGGCTGACAAACCCAGCGACAGAAACAGAGAGACCTGAAGAGGGATGTCGCCAAGTAATGCTTTCATCTAGGCTGTATAAATACTCCGCATTGAGCGAATCATTGGGTAGAAGCACATACCCTCCTTTCTCTCTAACCTTTGCTGCATCATCTATGTTTGGGTGTCTAAACCCTGATGACAATGATGAAATAGACGAAATAGTTGGACCCAAAGGAATGTCTGCGGCTATACTCCCCGTTAAAGCGCCATGTGCTGATTGTAATTCTGAAAAAGGCAATTGTAGAGACTCTGTGGGAAGGAATTTGGCGTCAAACGAGGTCAAGCTATATCTCAACCCGAAGTGAAACTCTTTCTCCCCCAACGATCTCTTTGCAGAAGTAAACGCACCGAAAGTACGCATGCTACTGCCTCCATTCGGGTATCTGGTCACAAGCGCACCTCCGAAGCCTGGGTCAACCAAATCTAGCCCATCTGCGTCTTGGGCTTCGACTTTGGATTCCACCTCGTTTAATTGTCCATCAAATCCCGCTTCAAACTTCCATCCGTCACCCCTGAAAGGAGATGATTTCCAAATAGAAGACATGGACAGCACCTCAACTTGCTCTTCTTGTGTCGTTCTAAAAGCAGATCCAAATAAGCGTTTTATACGAGACTCAGAAATCTTCTGAAAAGCAAACGTGGTGTGGAGAGACCCTGGCAGTCCCAAATACTGTTCCCAAGTGACAGCGGTCATGAATCTTTCTTGAGGACCGTAATTCCATTCTGCCCATCTTAAGCTATCGCCTGAGAAGTCATTGATTTTATCAAACCTGGCTATGTTTGAACTCTTACTGTACTGAACGTTAGTTTCAATAGCGCCACCTGGTATGCCCACTCTTAATTTATGCAAGAAGTCATTTTGAGTGTAACCTGTGGGGCTTTGTTTTTTTGGATCAGGGTTTGAAATTAAAGAGTCTACGCCATTTATTCTTGTTGCGATGAACGGGACCAACCCCCATGTACTGTCTCCATGTGCACGCCACGAACCCATAGATAAATCGCCAAATTCTGAAGTACTGAAGGAGATGACTGTTCCCCATCTCGGTCCTCCTGCCTCAGCTTTCGCATTGATCGTGTGGGCGTTATTTACCGATTTATATTGTGCTGAAATCAATCCCGAACAACTTGGTTCAGAAGGATTGCTTCTGAACCGTGGCCGTCTTGTCTTAAAATGAACGACTCCACCTAATGCATCACTTCCAAACCGCACACTGTTTGGCCCCATAATCACATGAATTTGTTCTAGCGTATTGGGATCTATGGTAATAATATTCTGAAGATGACCCGATCGATAAATGGCATTATTCATACGCACACCGTCCACAACTAAGAGCACTCTGTTTGCCTCGAAACCTCTCAAAACAGGAGACCCGCCTCCTTGTTGACTTTGTTGCACGTGAATTTGACCAGAACTTTGCAACAACTCAGCTGTATTGCCTGGTGGAACCCCATTTTCTATTGCCGAGGCGCCAATTGAAGTGACCCTATTTAATCCCAAATCATCGGCGACATCGGGAACTATATTTGACAATATCTGTACCTCTTCTAAGCTTACTGGGCTCTCATCCATACCCAAGCGTTTTCCGATGACTTCTCCTGGTAAAATCATTCTTATTTCATATCCCATGCTCCTAAATACCAACGTATCCGATGGGTTTCTAAAGGGAAGGGAAACAAGCCCGTCCGCATCAGAAATCGCTTGCTCAGAAGTTGAAATATTCACAACCGATACAAAAGGAATCGGTATGGAGCCATTTACAACGCGAACCTCTTGAGAATACGCAGATGTAGATATACAAAGTGACAGAACCATAAAACCTAAGAATAACTTTAAGTTTGACATCAGTCTAGTCTGAAAATATAGTCTCAAGTACATCGTAGCATTTTATTTTTCTAAGTCCTGCATGGTGAAGCTGTATAAACATCACCATCCCTAACAAAAGTTCTTTTCTGTCAGATTTTTCTAGTCTTAACTCCCGCATCACATCAAACTTCATGCCCGGAATACCCATCATTGTTATTACAAGATTGTATTTTAAATAATGTGACTCTTTCGAGAGGCTCATCTCGACACCTGACCATTCGCCAGTATCTAGATTCAAGCTCCCTGATTTCTTCGTTGAGACATCATCAAATTCTTCGGGCATTAATCCCAAAATTTGTACCAAATGCGCCAAAAAATAGATATGAAGGTGGGACACAGAATCTTCTGTTTCTAACAATTCCACAGTTTTCCAAACCAGTTTAAAGACCTCTGGCATCGGTGCGCCTTCGGACATTGATTTATCTAACACCTCGGCGATGAAAAATGCGACCGCTGACCTTCTGGCATCACTTAGGATATGAATGGCTGGCAAGGCTCTTGATGCTTCTGTAAAAGTCCCCAAACCGTCTTGCTTTTTCCTTCTGAAATTTGCAAGCTCCACAACAGAGAGGGGATGCCAAATTGCTTTCGGAGATTTCTTTCCCGTCCTGACCCACAAAGGAATCATGCCTTGATCTTCAGATAACACCCGCACCACCCTACTTGTGTCGTTATATGGAATGCTCCCAATCACGATCGCTTTGATGGTTGAAGCGTCCAAGTTATCTAGAAATATCGGTAGGTTCTACCCAATCCCCCTCACGCTTGATCAGTTCAATTAATTCCTTCACGCCCTCCGCTTCAGATACATTCTTTTTGACAACGACTTTCTCTCTGTAGAGTGTGATTTTCCCTGGGCCTGTACCTACATAGCCATAGTCTGCATCTGCCATCTCCCCAGGGCCATTCACGATGCAGCCCATAATGCCAATTTTAAGACCTTTAAGATGGGCTGTGGCATGTCGAATTTTGGCCGTGGTCTCTTCCAAATCAAACAGCGTTCTTCCGCAGCTCGGACAAGAGATGTACTCCGTTTTAGAAATCCGCGTTCTCGTGGCCTGCAAAATGCCAAAAGCCAGGTTGTTTCTATCTACCAAACTCACCCCTTCACCGTCCACCCAAACACCATCACCTAAACCATCAATTAACACCCCGCCCAGATCTGTAGACTGATATAACGTGAATTGTTCTTTATCTACCCCATCCATTTTTCTGCTTAGAATCACAGGTACTTTACTCCCCAATTCATCGAGCTTCATGACAGAAGTCCTCAGATCAATCATGGCATTGATTTGATGGGTCTCAAGAATCAGAACGACATCTCCTTTCTTGAAACTTTCAATGAAATCTTTGGTCAAATCCTTTCTTTGGACGCGTATAAAGTGAATGACACCCTTCTCCTGTAGCACACCGTCCCGCCACGTTCCACCTTCATTCCACTGATCGATAGACCAAACTGGATAATGTCTTTCCACGTCATCTATGCCACGCGCCTTCTTTTCCCAATCTGCGCCATTCATTAAAACCATAAGCGTCCCCGGCAGCTTAAACGGGACAACTTGCGAATCTGTAAATATGCCATCACAGGCATTGTCCAAAATATTCCACTTGTCATCAACAACAGAATATCTGTATCCCGCCCCCATGAGATTGATTGGAGCAAGTGACGCTTTGTTGGTCATCGTCTGCAAGACAATGGGAACACTTTTCCCGCCTATTTTCCCCACCTCGTCTGTTTCCCTACGTGTGTAATTAAATGGATCAATCGATATCGCTACGGGTTCTATTTCGGGGATTCCCTCCGATGTCTGGCGGCCCTTGTATTTGTCGACGAGAACTCGCGCAACGGGAAGCTCGTTCTCAGGTGCCTCTGTTAACGAAACTCGGATTGTATCCCCGATTCCATCTTCAAGCAACGTGCCTATTCCTACAGCTGACTTAATGCGACCATCCTCTCCATCTCCTGCCTCCGTAACGCCAAGGTGAAGCGGATAATTCATTCCCTCCTCACCCATGCGTTTCACGAGAAGCCGATACGCCTGAACCATCACAATCGTATTCGAAGATTTCATCGAAATGACCATGTCATAGAATTCAGATGCTTCTGCGATTCTTAAAAACTCGAGCGCACTCTCAACCATACCTAAAGGCGTATCGCCATATCGGCTTGTAATTCTGTCAGAAAGTGATCCATGATTCGTCCCTATGCGAATCACTCGCTTCAGCTCCTTACATTTCAGAACGAGTGGCGTAAATTTTTCTTTGATCCTCTCCAGTTCCTGAGCATACGACAGGTCTGTGTATTCGTGGTGATCAAACTTCTTTTTATCGGCATAATTCCCAGGATTAACCCTCACTTTTTCTACAAAATCTGCGGCGCGTAACGCCGCATTTGGGGTGAAGTGGATGTCCGCAACAATGGGAGTGTCATAGCCCTGACTTCTCAAGTCCTCAGAGATTTTTTCCAAAGCATCTGAATCTTTGATGCTTGGCGCAGTCAACCGAACCAGTTCGCTACCTGCAGTAATCATGCTGATGCATTGGGCCACACTGCCTTTTATATCTAGTGTGTTTGTGGTTGTCATCGATTGAATTCGTATCGGCGCATCGCCACCTAAGGGCAAATCACCAACGCATACTTCTCTCGAGCTTCTCCTCAGATAGGCAAATGGAGTGGGCGTATAACTATACTCTGAGATTGATTTAGGCATCTTCGCTTGATTGAGGGGTACTTGCAAAAAACGTCTTCTGATTCAGAATAATCCAAATCACAGCGATTGAAATCGCCGCATCAGCTACGTTCCAAATGGGCGGGAAAACTTCTGCTCCAGCGATCATACTCGGCATCCAAGATGGCCAGGTTACCGTAAAATGGAACATATCTACAACGTTCGCCATAAGCCATGGTGCATATCCGTCTTCCGATCCGAAATGGGCCACTGTCCCCCATCCCGAATGAGAGAATAAGCGACCATACACTGCACTGTCAATGATGTTTCCAATGGCACCTGCCCAAATCATGGAAATACCTACCAAAAGACCAACGTGAGATTTCCTTTCTATGAGTTTGTATAAATAAACCCCGATACCGACAGAAGCAATGAGACGAAAACTGGTTAAGAGGAGTTTTCCAGCAACTCCTGGCATTGCCCAACCGAAGGCCATCCCGTCATTTTCAATAAATTGGAATTCAATAAGACCAGGAATTATATCAGCCCGCTCACCAATTGTGAAGTTGAGCTTGATATATATTTTCAGAAGTTGATCTATGAGCAGAATAGGCACTACGATCAGTAGCGGTAAGGCCCAGCCGAAAATTTGTTTTCGCATCTCAGCGTAGAATATCTTCGGTTATTGTCTTTGCTTAGC
>JAPKBK010000315.1 GCA_028823435.1 Flavobacteriales bacterium | reverse complement strand
GGCGTTACGTGATGCCTCATTTACATGGGTGGATCTTCATCGCGCTGAGAATTTAAAAGACAACCTTTCTGAAACGCGTTCTATTTGGACAAATTCTACCTCAGGTGGGCTGTCTACAATAAAGAAAGTGGCAGAGCGCCAGGGTACGGTTTGGCCTGACAAATTGAGTGAA
Organism: Flavobacteriales bacterium; assembly: GCA_028823435.1. GTDB lineage: Bacteria > Bacteroidota > Bacteroidia > Flavobacteriales_D > Sanyastnellaceae > UBA974. The sequence goes on along the minus strand of JAPKBK010000315.1, from coordinate 1,559 downwards.
GAAGGAAGGGAAGAAATAGAACGAATTATGATCAGATTCTTTGCCCAGGTTGTGAGAAACGTGCAAGGAGAGAACGCCTACTACAAAGTGAGAACCTCTGGTGATGAATTCGTAGAAAGGGCACTTTATGAATTGTTAGAAGATGAAAGGTTCGGTACGCGAGAAGGAGGAGTATATTTGCTCCTTAATGATTCAATGATCACGGATCAAACTTTAAATATGTATTAAATAATAACACAATGGCATTCGAATTACCTAATCTACCCTACGCTTACGACGCCCTCGCGCCACATATCGACGCGCGTACGATGGAAATCCATCACGGAAAGCATCACGCTGGTTACACAGCGAAATTGAACGCAGCTGTATCAGGTACTGACCTTGAGGGTTCTTGTATCGAGGATCTCCTTGCAAGTCATTCTGAAAATACTGCTGTACGAAATAACGGTGGAGGTTTCTATAACCACACGTTATTTTGGAATTCCATGTCTCCAAACGGGGGTGGAACACCTTCAGGTGATTTGGCGTCTGCCATAGACAGAGACTTCGGTTCATTTAACGACTTTGTCGATCAGTTTTCAAAAGCTGCTGCAACGCGTTTCGGTTCTGGCTGGGCTTGGCTATGTGTCTGTGACGAAGGTAAATTAAGTGTGTGTTCTTCTGCAAACCAAGACAATCCACTTATGCCTGGTGTTGGTTGTGGATGTACGCCCATCATGGGCCTCGACGTTTGGGAGCACGCGTATTACCTCAATTATCAAAACCGCCGTCCAGACTACATCTCTGCATTTTTTAATGTCGCAGATTGGAATGCAATCGCTGAGCGTTACGCTTCGGCGTCAAAGTAATTCTCACTGTGAGTCGTCACGTTGTTATTGTTGCTGGTGGTACTGGCACACGAATGCGAACAAAGACGGCAAAACAATTTCTAATAATTAAGGGTCTGCCGCTTATGTGGTGGACCCTTCGTCGTTTTTATGAAGCTGTGCCTGACGCCCCTATATCTTTAGTCTTGCACGAATCTCTGTTCGACGAATTTCGCAGTTTAGAGATAGAATATGGTCCATCAGGTGTCACTCACCTCATACAAGGGGGTGTTGAACGCTTCCATTCAGTATTAAACGGGCTTGTCACTCTCCCTGATGATGGACTGGTTGCAATTCACGATGCTGTCCGTCCTTTTCCTTCGGTGAAGCTCATTCGCGACACGTTTGATATGGCTGCGCTTCATGGTTCAGCGATTCCGACCGTACCCCTTAAGGACAGCATCCGTAAAATTTCGGATGTCAATACACATGAATCTGTTGCGCTTAATCGGTCAGATTTCATTTCAGTCCAAACCCCTCAATGCTTTGATTTGGCGCTGTTAAAACCATCATTTGCCGTTTCCTACTCCCCAGCCTTTACGGATGATGCCTCTGTTTTTGAAGCAGCGGGACACAAAATAACAATTTGCGCAGGCGACCCCATAAATTTGAAGGTCACAACGCCCGAAGATCTCCTGATTGCCAAGGCCTTGGCCTAAGGTTGAAGTTCTTGAAAGTTCACTTTAGGCCTTA
>JAPKBK010000090.1 GCA_028823435.1 Flavobacteriales bacterium | reverse complement strand
AGGTCATCTGCGCTAAACATATCCAAAGTGAAGAAGTCGGGGTCTAATCCATCAATGTTTATGAGGTCATTTCCGTCGGGATCAAGTCCTAGCTCTCGACGTAAACTTCTGTCAAACATGAATTGGTTCTCTCCGATCAGACGACCATATGTCACATAATACTCTGTACCAACGTTCGTGATTGTAGAATCGTTGAAGTTCAGCTCTTTAATATGAGAGTTCGACAACAGTCTTCCCAATTGCCACAAACCGATCGGTGCCAAAGAGAAGAAAGCATCTTTTCGTTGCTCATATTCAAAACCCATCTGTAACGCGTGATCTCCGATATCTGCAGAACCAGCAGCACTTATCCGGAATTGAGAATTGTTTGATTTGTAGTAGTCTGAGCCTTGTGTGCCTACATAGCTCCAAAGACCATATGTTGACGAGGGACTTTGTCCATTAAGCAGGGCATTTCCGTTTTGTACGGCCAACAAACTTTCATAAGGTCCATCTACAAACTGGTTGTAGGGCTCTTGATCGAATAAAGAGAAATATTGATTATTTATCGCTGCGAGATTGGGATTGAACTCAGAAGATTCAAAAGTGACAAGCGTATCTTCCCATCCGTTGTGTACGAATCTTCCTGATGTAGGATTGTATCCGTATGAATTTCTATTGTAAACGTCGAATTTCCCTACGTGGCCATATTTAAAGAAGTCATCTCTGTGGTTTGCGTCTTGGGTGCTTCTAAAACTTTGGCTATAATCAACCATGATTTGGTAGAACACATTGCTCAGATTACTTGAATTGTCACCTTGTTCATTGACAAATCGTTGACTGAACTTTGCATACGCACGCCAATCGTAACTGGTATTCAGATCGTTGTTCTCCCAATTCATTAATGAACGTGCATAATTAAAGGAGTTATTGATGTTACCTGATGCAGTTGCTCCTAGTGTAAGCGTTGTGAATTCATCGGTGTTAATGTCAAATTTGGTAACGATGTTCGCGCTTTGAGATCCGACGTTCATGCGCGTATCGACCTTCGTGAAGTCATCCTCCGTGAGGAAGTCAGCGTTGTAGATGGCGCCGTTAATCTCTCCAGCAGAACTGATGTTTTGTCTGAGGGGATTTGAAATGAGGCCATCTCGAGCTTCGTCAGTTATTCGGTAAACGCCACCAAAAGTTGGACGTGGATCTTTTTGATAGGTTACATTTCCAGCGATAAAGAGACCTACAAGTGGGTCTGTTTTCTTGCCGTTTTCATCTTTGCGGAATAAGATTGGACCTGAAGCGACTCCTTCGGCGAGGTTGTAGCCGAATTTATCTAAACCATACGCCTTTTCTCCAATCGGCAATCCAGATGAAATAATCTCACCCCCACCAAACCATGTACGACTTGAAGAACGAAGTGAAATGTTAATGACGCCACCTGTAGCATCACCAATATTCGCAGGGATACCTCCTGTGACAACTTGTACTTCCTCAATCGCAGATTTCGGAAGGGCAGAGGATCCACGAATTTTAATTCCGTCAATATAAATCCAAGTCGAAGAACTACGCGCTCCACGGATTGAGATTCCACCTCCAGTTCCAGCTGTACTCGCTCCAGCAACAGTGGTTGCAATAGATGTAGCGGATCTTCCAGGAAGTTTGTCAATGTCTTCTCTGCTTACAGTTCCTCCTGAAGCGCCACCATCGGCATCAATCAATGGAACAGCATACTCTACAACTTCAGCTGCTTGCACCAATACCCCAGCGGATATTTCCGCATTGACAAAATGAATTTTATTTGCATTGATACGGACGCCAGTAATTTTTTTTGCTTGATAGCCAACGAAACTTAACAGGACGTCGTATGTTCCTGGAGAGATAGGCTTGATGGTGTATTCCCCATCAAAGTTTGTATTTGTACCAGACACCTGGTTGCCGTTGAGGAACATCACGACAGAGGCAAAGGGGAGAGGCTCCCCAGTGTCAAAATCAGTAACTTTTCCTTTTAAAGTACCAGAGCCCACTTGGGCTATTCCAGCGCTCGTGAAGAGCAAAATGGCAGATATAAATGTAGCAAGCCGAATCATTCGCAGGTGTATTTCACGCGTTTCAATAGAAGGCGTAAATATAGGGGTTTAATGTTCTTTGTGAAAAACTGTGAAATTTTGTATTTATTTCCTGCTTTTCCACCTAAATATAATCCGTTTAAACCAAGGTTGAGACCGCCTAGTTGCTTGTTTTCTAGATTGTTTCCGACCTCTTCGCATGATTTTTCGCGTCTTTCGTTCTTGACGTTTGTAATGCGCTTCTTGTCTGTTGAGATAGTTATTCTCGAGACCTTCAATAATTTTTTCGGAGTTTTTGGTACGCTTTTTAAGTTCTTGACGTTGAGATCGAGAAAGCTCAGTTTGGGCGTTTGCCTTTAAATCCAATCCAAAAAGTATGGAGAGGGTTGCGATTGTGAAACACAAGACGAATCCCCTCTTTACAACACCTGATATTTCACAATTGACACGCAACACCATGATCTAATTTACGTGTATTCAGATGGGCTGCGATGGTCGCGCCCATGTCTGCAAAACTGGATCTTTTTCCTAGGTTTGAGTGCGTCACGTTGGGACCGTTAAATAGCACGGGAACATATTCCCTCGTGTGGTCTGTACCTGGCCATGTGGGGTCACATCCGTGGTCAGCAGTGATCAATACGAGGTCATTTGGCCGCATGAGAGATTCAATTTCTGGCAGGCGAGCATCAAAAGCTTCAATGGCCTGGGCGTAACCAGCGACATCCCTTCGATGTCCAAAAACACTGTCGAAATCTACAAGGTTCGCAAATAGAAGCCCTTCATCCACGGTCTTCATTTGTTCGATTAAAGCGTCAACAATCTTCGAATTTGTGGGTGCTTTAACTGATTGTGAAATTCCTTGTTGTGCAAAAATATCGCTTATTTTCCCTATCGCGATGACGGGGCTTCCACTTGCTTGAACAGCATCGAGTAGAGTGGGAGCGTGAGGTGGGGTAGTTAAATCCCTTCTGTTTGGAGTTCTTTGGAAATCATCACGGGTTTCCCCAACAAATGGTCGAGCGATCACACGTCCTATATTTAATGGGTCAACAAGTTTCCTCGCAACATCACATAAATCGTACAGTCTTTGTAGTCCGAAGTGTTCTTCATGTGCTGCAATTTGAAATACAGAATCAGCAGAAGTGTAACATATGGGTTTCCCGGAGCGAATGTGCGCTTCACCAAATTCTTGAATGACCTGCGTGCCAGAAGCGTGACAATTTGCCAATGTCCCCTCCAATTTGCCATTCTTGATCAGTTTCTGAAGCAAGTCTTCAGGGAAACACGGATTTATATTTGGAAACAACCCCCACTCAAATGGGACAGGTAGGCCACAAATCTCCCAATGTCCACTGGGTGTATCTTTTCCCACGCTGACTTCTTGAGCAAATCCATATGCGCCTTCTACGGTTCCCTTTTCATCGATGGGCAATGCTTTATTTCTGCTGTTTTTTGCAGCTTCTCCCAACCCCCAACGTTGCAGGTTGGGTATGCGTAACTGCCCACTTCTAAATGCGTTGTCGGCTTTTCCTTGATGGCAATATTCAGCAATATGACCCAACGTGTCTGCACCGGTGTCGCCATATTTGTCAGCATCTTGACTGGCCCCTATTCCTAGAGAATCAAGAACGATAACAACAGCCCTGGGTTTTGACATTTTGAGAATAAATTAACTGGGGTTTGGCGTTAGGATGTCATAGATTAAACCGTTTTCAATGTCCGACTCCGACACTTGAGATGACATGTCCTCCGTGATATGAATTGCTTGAGAGAGTTCTTGCTGTAGGAAATCAATGTCATTTGAATTGCGAACTTGAGCGATCGCAAGCGGGTCACCCGCGGACACGAATTGCCCAATTTGGACGACGTCCGAAAGTCCTATGCTGTGGTCAATGGTGTCACTGGACTTCATTCTTCCTGCTTTTAATGAGACCAAACTGAGACCAATTTTCCTTACGTCCATACTTGTGATGTAGCCTGATTTATCTGCTGGAATCGACTTCACTATAGGGGGAGGCGCAAGGTGGACAAGCGGGTTTTTCAAGATGTCTCCTGGTCCACCCAGTGAACAGACCATCTTTTCAAAGATCTCCGCCGCCATGCCGCTATTTAGAGCGACTTCTGCTTTTAAATATGCAGCACTTAAATCAGATTCTATCCCACTTATTTGAACCATGTGCGCCGCAAGCTCGAGAGTCAGTTTTAACAATCTTGGATTCGCTTTGTTAGGTGAAGTTAGAAACGCAATGCATTCCAAAATTTCAACTGAATTGCCCACATTGTTTCCCAAAACAGAATTCATATCTGTGATCAGACATCTCGTGGGGACACCTGCTCCACTGGCTACATCGACGATGCTCCGTCCGACTTCATGTGCCATTTCTCGAGTGCTACAAAACGCCCCATTACCAACTTTAACATCCATGACTAAAGCGTCAAGACCTGCAGCTAATTTCTTTGATAAAATGGAGGCAGTAATCAGTCCCACCGATTCTATGGTAGCAGTAACATCACGAATAGAATATAGACGTTGGTCTGCTGGAGCTAGCTGTGCGGTTTGGCCTATAATTGCGCAACCTACATCAGAGACGGTGTCACGAAACACACGCTCACTGGGCATGACATTGTAGCCAGGTATGCTTTCCAGTTTGTCTAATGTGCCCCCCGTGTGACCCAAGCCACGCCCAGAGATCATAGGCACGTATGCCCCGCAAGCGGCAACGATAGGCGCGAGCATCAAACTCACTTTGTCACCCACTCCTCCTGACGAGTGTTTGTCAACAACAGGACCATTCAGGTTTAAATCATCCCACGTCAAAACCTCCCCGGAATTCATCATGTGTTTCGTCAGGCTCACACGCTCATCCATATCTAACCCCTTGATGACAACAGCCATCGCAAAGGCGCCTGTTTGCGCATCAGTGAAATTTAAATCACAGATGCCGCTGACGATATAGGCGATCTCTGCGTCGTTGAGTTTATGCCCATCGCGCTTTTTTCGGATCAGCTCTTGTGGCAGATATCTAGTCCCCATACGGCGTCCAAATGTTTTTCACATGCGTCGCTTTCCTTAAAAACTCGGTGCCTTCTCCAGAGTTGATGTCACGCCAATCTCTGTCGTTGTTCTCATGACACCAAGTGCGTTTGAGATTTTCGACACTTATAGATTCAATGTTTTTATTTAAGACACTGTCGCCCCAACACCATATAGATTCAACTTCTCCATGACCAGCCAAATGTGTGGAAAGCTCATGCTTGTCTCCCGTGACAATATTGATTACACCGCCTGGGATATCAGAAGTTTCCATGACAGAAACCAATTCTAGAACGATGTTTTGATACGGGTCACCAGGTATGTAAACAACCCTGTTGCCCATCGCTATTGCTGGTGCAATTAAAGAAATGGCAGCCAGCAAAGGTTGGTGGTCGGGAGCGACCAAACCGATAATACCTATCGGTTCTGGAAGTGCAAGTGTGATCCCCCGGTAAGGCGCATCATGCGCAGCGCCATCAAATTTATCTGCCCACGCAGCGTAACTGAATATTCTTGAAACTGTTGCATTAAATTCTGATGTGGCTTCTGGTTTTGTGACCCCACACGTTTCCATCAATCGTTTGATAAATTCGTCTTTTCGAACGGTCAGATTTTCCGCAAAAAAGTACAAAACTTGCGCCCTTAAATGTGCGGTCTTCGAAGCCCACCCATTTGCTTTCCTTGCAGCCTCGACGGCATTGCGAATATCTTTCCTATTTCCCTGGCCTACCCAAGCGGAAATTGAACCGTCAAAATTGAGAGATGGAATGCTATTTCCGCCATCAGGTCGGACTTGTTTGCCTCCGATATAAAACTTCAAAGTCCGGTCAATTTCTGAGGAAGGTGAATTTTCTAAGCGCGATGTTGAGGATGCCTTCTTTCCATTTGCCCCTTTTGTGGCTTTGTACTTTAATTGAGTGGGCTTGAGGTATTCATAAAGTCCTTCTTTTCCGCCCTCTCGTCCAAACCCTGATTCCTTCACGCCTCCAAATCCACATGCAGCATCAAATTTATTGTGGCAGTTTATCCAAACCACACCTGCAATAAGCGCAGGCGCGACGTGCATCGCTCGATTGATGTTTTCGCTCCAAACACTCGCTGAAAGACCGTACCTGGTGTTGTTTGCCAGTTGAATCGCTTCGGGTTGTGTCCGGAAACTCATGATGACCAAAACAGGTCCGAAAATTTCTTCTTGTACCAGAGGATGTGATGCGTCCACATCTGTAATGATACTCGGTGGGTAGTAGTTTTTACTAGAATCGGGTTTTTCGCATTGAAACAGATTTCCTCCAGATTTCAATCCAGATTTCACCACATGTGATACTTGCTCGAATTGTTTGTCACTGACCAAGCTCCCGACATCAATTGACTTATCTAACGGCGTTCCAAAACGAAGCGTCTCCATTCGTTTCTTGATTTTTGCAACAAGCTTTTTTTCTACGCTGGCTTGAATTAAAAGTCTTGAACCTGCACAGCATACCTCTCCTTGGTTGTACCAAATTGCATCTACAACACCCTCTACCACAGAGTCGAGATCCGCATCATCAAATACGACAAATGCAGATTTTCCTCCCAATTCTAAGGTGAGCTTTTTACTTTGGCCAGCGGTTGATTTACGAATGGCTCTGCCCACAGCAGTCGAACCTGTAAACGCCACTTTATTGACATTTGGATGCGCTGAAAGTGTCGCCCCCGTATTTCCGGCTCCGTTAATAATATTGATCACACCTTTTGGGACACCTGCTTCTGTGCAAAGCTGTGCAAAAAACATGGCTGTAAGCGGTGTTGATTCAGCAGGTTTCAAGACAATAGAATTCCCCATTGCGATTGCAGGAGCGATCTTCCATGCAAGCATTAAAAATGGAAAGTTCCACGGAATTATTTGAGCGACTACGCCGACAGGTTCTTGACCTGCGAGCTCTGTCTCCTGTAATTGAGCCCACCCTGCGTGATAGTAAAAGTGTCTTATTGCGAGCGGAATGTCTGAATCTCGGCTTTCTCGTATGGGCTTTCCGTTGTCTAACGTTTCGAGCACAGAAATAACTCTCGCGTGCTTTTGAATGAGGCGAGCAAGCGCATATAAAACTTTCGCCCTGGCATGTCCGCCAGCTTTATACCACGACTTCTGTGATTTCGACGCAGCTGTAACTGCCAGATCAACTGTTGTGTCATCGGCAACTTCAATGGCTGCCAGATTACTAGAATCTGCTGGATTTGTGACTTTTATTCGGTCGGCATTTTTCTGAAATAGAAATTCACCGCCTATAAATTGACCGAACTTTCTGCCATTTGTCTCAAGCCATTCCACAGCTTCCTTGTCACTTTCTAGTGCTTGACTGTATTCTAGTTCTTCGATAGATTTAGATA
>JAPKBK010000089.1 GCA_028823435.1 Flavobacteriales bacterium | reverse complement strand
ACAACAGTCCTGTCCCCTTGGAATTCAGACCGCGTACTTTGTATTGAGATTTGAGCGTCACTGGGACGTGACCCGTAAAGTGAGTCGCAAGCTGAAGACACAGCCTGGGTAAGTCGTTTTTCGAGTTGCAGCATGCTATGCTTTGTGTTTAGGAAGGTGTACTTCTGCCATCATACATCGTGCAGATCCCCCCCCGCACGCTTCGATAATATCGAGTGGAATCGAAATGATTTTTCCAAATTTAGAGAGTTGTTCTATCTGAATTTTATCCAGTGCTTGATACGCAGTTTTACTCATGACAATTCTAGGGGTATCATCAAGTGTAGAGGATACCTCAAGCATGTTTCCTGCGAAATGTGCGATTTGATCTTCAGAAAGCGTGATTATTTCCAGGTCATTCTCTTTGAGAGAGTTTTCAAGGATCTCTCTGTCCTCAGGATGGTCACAGCTGTCAAGACAGACGGTAGCCCAACCTGAGCCGATACACATCATGACGTTTGTGTGATAAATCTGTTCACGACGGTTTTCTACGGGTTGTAATGATTCAAAACAGATTCCTTCCATCTCAAAAGTGTTACAGAATTGTTCAAAAGCGTTGCGGTCAGTTCTGGGGCTGAGTGCAGCATACGCTTTGGAATGTGTACGGTCCAGGACGATACTTCCAGTACCTTCAAGGAATACGGAATGGTTTTCAAATTCAGTAAAGTCTACGACTTCTGAAATTTTAAAGCCATGAACGTGTTCAAGGTCAAATAAGATGTCCTCACGTCTTTCAACACGTCTGTTTTCTGCCAACATGGGGTAAAGTCCTACGCGACCGTCTGCGTGAAAGCTGACCCAGTTGTTTGGGAAAAGCGAGTCAGGGGTGTCCGTTTCGGGGTCATCCTCAAAAACGATAACATTCACACCTTCTGAACGAAGGATGTCGACCATGTTGTCGAATTCTTCAAGTGCTTTATCTACAACGTCTTCAGGAGAAACATTGTCGAGAACTTTTTGGTAATAATTGTTTCCGGCGGTTTCTTCATTCATCCTAAATGCAGTCGGTCTGACCATCAGGATATTCGGGGTGCTCTGTGCGTTCATTTCTCTCGTAAAAGGGGCAAAGTGCTACATCGGAGAAGGCCTTCAAGTTTGCCTGTCTCATTAAAGGGGGTTTCAATGACTGTATATCCCCAATCTCGTAGTTGGGCATTGACCGCAGTAAACCCGGTTTCACTGACGATTGTCGTGGGGGAGATGCTGAATATGTTGCAGTGCATGTTGTACATGTCATCTGCACTCACCTCAAGAAGTTTTCCTTGGTATTTTTTCCGAATCCAACTTATATCTTCAGGATTCTTCATTCCATCAGGATGAAAAATCGCATGACCATTGCTTAAAGGGCAGATGCAGCAGTCTAGGTGTAAAGCATTGGTATAAGGGTCTGTATCTGACTTAGATAATTCAAACGCTCGAATTTTTGCTTGAGGAAATTGCACTTGAAGCCAATCAATGGCCGCTTTATTCGTTCTGGAGGTTTTATAGATATTAAAATCTTCGTCTTCGCTATACCCCATCCATATTTCGTCACTCATGGGCATAATGTCTCCACCTTCTAGTCTCACGCCTGTTGGAGGTGTCAGGGTGTTTCCTGGTGTAATGTGTGAGCAAAGGCTGCTGATTCCATTCCATTCAGGCGCTCTTTCAGGAATCATGGAAGACCGAATGAATTTGTCACAAAGTGTCACCCCTACGTCCCTGGTGAAAATTTGATTAAGGTTCGGAATTGGTTTGGGCCTAAGAACCTGAACACCATGGGCTTCTAAGATTTTAACAAAGGCATCCAATTCTCTTTGAACATCAGATTCAGTAGGGTAGGTGCCGGCAAGGATATGCTCTCTTGATTTCGGGTCTACAGCTTCTTCCGCCGATGGGGTAGGCCCCCAAGATTTTGCAGATCCCACAACGACTTTTTTAAGCGTGTCCCATTCATTTGTAACAAAGCAATTATCAGTACTCATTACTTGTTATCGTATTCACGTGATTGACGCAACAATGACAACATGGTCGTGGACTCCATCATATCTGTCCCAAAAGCGGCTTTGTTAAAGCCGACAGGCAAGAAACTGAAATGTAAGCTGTCGTATGTGCTTATGGCAAAAAGATTCGAGTATGCGTGTGCATGCCAGTTTCTGATTTGTAGAGAATCACCATTTTCGTCAAGTTCATTGTAGGAATTATATGTGATGTTGTCACTGCCATATTTATCACCCATCACAAAGCGCATTCCCTCAGGGTTTCCTTCAAAGTTTGGGAGAAAATCCATATAGAAGTCAGTGTCACTTCCTATAATCGCAACCATTTGGTCTTCCTCATGTATAAAGCCACTCACAAATTTAATGTCGGATTTCCCCATCCGATTTAAGAATCCTTTCTCCTTCCAATGCGAGATTCCTGTAAACTGCGAGTTCAGCATAGCGGTGTCACTGTATTTGTGAACAGGGAAGTGCGTAAGATGCGTGACCCAATCCGCTGAATCACCAGTATTCATCGTATGGAAATAGGTATGCATATCTTTTGCGATTAAATCCAGGGTATCTCTGTCGATTCCTGTAACGAGCTGTTCTTCGTTAATGGTGACTTCCAAAGGATCATTTTCCCAATCGAATCCTGGGACGCCAGGATGTGAGGGGGTCTCGGTAACATTTGGCGTGTTACATCCAGTCGCAATACAGATTAAACAAATGAATATCGAAACAAATCGTATTTTGACTTGGGAGATTATATAATTCACTTTCATGCCGTAAAGATACAGAGTTAAACGAGCTTTTCCAGAAACTTTACGAGGTCTGAAATGATGTTTTTGTTTGAAAACTTATTCCTAATATAAGCTTGTCCAGATTGGGCGATTTTACTTGCGGTGTCCGAAGATTCCAGTAACAACAGGATGTGCTTAGCGAATTCTTCAGGCGAGTTCGCCACAAATGCATGTTCACCATGAACCAGCCCCAATCCTTCGACGCCGATTTCTGTACTTACAGTGGGTCGTCCCGACGACATTCCTTCGACTGCTTTTACTCTCATCCCTGAACCGGTTAAAAGTGGAATCGTCATAATGCCATTTCGTGTAAAAAATGCCGTGGCGTTTTCAACTTCTCCGATGACTTTAATGCCTAAGGAAGCGTCAGATTTAAAGCTTTCGGGCATGTTTCTGCCTGCCAGAAATAGAGTAGCTTCCTGATTCTGTTCTCTCACTTTTGGCCAAACCTCTTCAATCAACCACTGTACACCTTGAATATTGGGCAACCAGTCCATGGACCCCAGATGAAAGACGTGGTCAACGGATGTTAAAGCAGATGCAGCTGGTCGTTTTTCGAAATCCATTCCGAAAGGGGAGACGTGCATAGGGATTGTGGCTCCTAAGTCTTTAAATATTAAGGAGTCACCTTCGCTAATCGGAACAACAGCATCGAAGTTGTTGAGGTGATTTATTTCGTATTCCTTAAGCTGTGACGTGAGTTTTGAGAGGTACCATTTTTTCGGCCCCATTCTCGCTTCTTGTGTAAGTCCATGCCAAATCTGATGTTCAACATTGTGCGCTCTTAAAACCACACGTGCATTACTGAGGCGACGAATAGGTGCTTCGTATGATGCCATGAAAAGCGACTCTAGAATGACAACGTCGAAAACGTCATCACGCAGTATGTTCTCAAGTTCACTGGTGAATTCAGGAGAATTGAACCGTCCGATATGATAGCTTTCACCGGCAATTAAATGGCGAACCGCATCTGTGGTATTCACCGCGGTCTTTACATCTACAGCATGATATTTTGTAGCCCTCATGTAATCAGAATCCAGATGTTCTGGGACATGCGGATGTTTCTCAGTACAGATTGCGAGTAACCTTACAAAATGACCATCGGCCAAAAGCCCCTGCGTCATCGCATCCATTGCTAAACATCCGCCATCACGCGCTGGGCGAGGGGGTTTAGGACATAGTTGCAGGATGCGCATCTTTTCAGCTTTGTTTTTTTGAAGATGTCAAAATGGAAGAGGGGATACGCAAGTGTTTTCGGCCTCCTTGGATGGAGAAGTATGTGAGCAGCATGGCAAATGGGACAAGTATGATTGTGCTGAGCCACATCCCTATATCTGGACTAAGTGTTCCGGACTTCACCATTTGTTCACCGACCATCGAGATTATATAATACGTAAGAAACACGCCTATCGCAAGTACGACTGGCATTCCCAACCCTCCCTTTCGGGTAAGTGACCCCATAGAGGCACCCACAAAAAACAAGACCAAACAACTTATGGCCAATATGAATTTCCTGTGCCATTCAATCGCGTGTCTGTCTCTTCTCAGTGTTCTTCCTTTGACTTTTTCAAACGCATTTTCAATTCCTTTCATCTGGCTTCTCGAGAGTTCTTTCGCTTTCGAAAAGGTGTTGTTTCTCTCAACTCGTGTGAGCGTAGATAAGAAATGTGGTGTAGAAATTGCGGGTTGGATAAGAAGCAAGGAATCGGAAAAATACCGTACACCTCGTTTTCCATATTTTAGAATCTCACTCCGTTCTAGATTAGCCATCCTATCTAGGGAGTCCGTGGCTGTTTTAAGTTGATGCAGAGACATCATCTCATAGGATCGTTTGAATAAATCCTCATCAGCGAGGTCGAAATCTAAAGATTGCAAATCAATTCTTAAAATTTGAGATTCAAAGGCTGCGATAATGTGTGGATGTAGTTTTTCCTTTCTTCTGACGTTGCTTTCGGGTTGTTCTTCATAACTCGCACCGTTGTATAATTCAATCACAAGTTCTTCACGGTTAGAGTCGTGATTCATTGTTCCGCTTTCTGCTCTGATTATTCTAGAGGAGCCTTCTTCTTGATTGCGGTGATCGTGAATTAAGATATCCGTCATCGTCCCTTTCGAGTCCTTGCTTTCAACTCTAATGGCGAACCCTTCAATCCCCGTGTAAAAGACACCTGGGCGAATATTTAAAGCGGGTCTTTGGCGCGTCACAGAATAAAGTAATGCTCTAAATTTGACGTTTGCACTGGGCCAAGCACTGCTCGAGAACCAAAGCGCTCCACCTGAAATAATCAGCATGAGAATGATCAAAGGCCGCATGATATTCAGGAGAGACATTCCAGCAGACTGCATCGCAGTTAACTCATTTCTTTCAGCCAAATTCCCGAGTGCCATGATGCTCGCAACCAGTATTGCTAAGGGAAGAGCCAGGTTTACAATCCTAGCTGAAGCAAAAAAGATTAATTTTAAAATCACCCAAGGTTCAATGCCTTTCCCCATGAATTCATCAGCATACACCCATAAAAATTGCATATCCAGAACGAATAGTGCAACAGGGAATGTCACGGCCAATGGGCCGAGAAATGCTTTTAATAGTAGGATAGATGTTTTACGCAATGAAATAAGTACTTCGAGCAAAGATAGCATTGTAACTTGCCATCAATTAAAATTAGAATACAATGCGTCAAATATACTTTTCAAATACGTTTTTTGCTCTTTTGGCAACGGTAATATCAATCACATGCTTTACGGCTTGTAATTTAACTCCTGAGGGAGAAGATTTCCAACAGCTTGATCTGACCACTTTCTCTGATGGAGCAGGGGAAGCTGATTCGGATGGTTTTGTTTGGCAAGCGGAGCAGTTTGCAGACCTGAAAATTGTGCGTTACCAGGTTCCAGGTTGGGAGAAGCTCTCTGATAGTCAGCAATCCCTCGTGTACTGTCTGAACATGGCTGGCCTCAGTGGTCGTGACATGATGTATGACCAAAACAACCGCTATAACCTTCGGATTCGACGAATGCTAGAATCTATTCATGACAACTACAGCGGGGATCGAGGCACAATAGGCTGGAATCGTTTTGAGACATATTTAAAGCGCATCTGGTTTTCGAATGGCATACACCACCACTACTCGAACAAGAAGCACATCCCCGAGTTTTCTTCAGCGTACTTTGACCATCTTCTGTCATCTACAGCTACAACCTGTGATGACGAAATCCGCACAGTGATGCTCGATCCTTCTGTACAACCTAAAAAGGTTGAATTGGATCGTGAAACAGGTCTCGTAGAAGGGTCTTCTGTGAATTTTTACGGCCCGAATGTGACCACGGAAGAAGCAGAAGCGTATTTCGAGTCCATCAAAGTGCAAGGTGACCGCAGTCCCGTTGAGTATGGACTTAATTCTCGCCTTGTAAAAAACAAAGCCGGTGAAATCGTTGAGGAAACATACAAGCTTGGAGGTCTTTACAATGACGCGATCGTTGAAGTGATCAAGTGGTTAAACGAAGCACTGAACTACACTGAGAATGACAAGCAGGCAGCTGCCATGCGTCATTTGATTGCATACTACGAAACAGGCGACCTGGAAAAATGGTCTCTGTATAACATTAACTGGGTAAAGGATGTAGATGGGGATGTTGATTACATCAACGGATTCATCGAAGTTTACAACGATCCACTCGGATATACAGGGTCTTACGAAACAGTCGTTGAAATCAAGGATTTCGACGCTTCTGCAAGAATGGCTACGCTAATGGACAATGCTCAGTGGTTCGAAGACCACATGCCGTTCGCGCCAAATCATAAAAAAGACGAGGTTGTAGGGATTACATATAACGTCGTCAACGTTGCTGGTGAAGCGGGTGACGCTTCCCCTTCAACTCCGATCGGCGTCAACTTACCAAACTCGAATTGGATCCGTCAAGTTCACGGTTCGAAGTCTGTGAGTTTGGGAAATATCGTGGGCGCATATGCGCAAGCTTCTGGCGGAGGAATGCTCGGAGAATTTGCACATGATGAAGCGGAACAACTCAGAGTAACTGCACATGGCGATTTGGCAGGAAAACTACACACAGCAATGCATGAAGTGATCGGACATGCTTCAGGTAAGCTGGAAGAGGGAGTTGCGACACCTAAAGAAACGATTATGGAGTACAGCTCTACGCTTGAAGAAGGCCGAGCTGACTTGGTCGCTCTTTATTTCTTATTGGATGAAAAGCTTTTGGAACTTGATCTCATGAAAACGCTCGAGGTAGGTAGAGCTGAATACGACAGCTACATACGCAATGGGATGTTGACTCAAATTCGCCGTCTCGAATTGGGCGACGTGATTGAAGAGTCGCACATGCGTAATCGTGCTTGGGTAAGTCACTGGTGTTATGAAAAAGGGCTCGATGCTGGCGTGATTAAGAAGTATAAAAAGGACAACAAAACGTATGTGGATGTCTTGGACTATGTTGCGCTTAGAGGGCTGTTCGGTGATTTGCTGAAAGAAGTTCAACGCATCAAGTCTCAAGGAGATTATGACGCTGCAAAAGCGTTGGTCGAAGGATACGGTGTGCAAGTAGATCAAGCGCTCCACCAGGAAGTGTTAGACCGTTCTGAAGCGCTAGGTATCGCTCCTTATGGAGGGTTTATTAACCCTTGGATGGAAGCGACA
>JAPKBK010000314.1 GCA_028823435.1 Flavobacteriales bacterium | reverse complement strand
ATGATGAAGACCGAAGAGAAAGCGAAGAATTATTGCTTTCAAAAAAGGCGTTTTTGCATGTGTAACCATTCAACGTAATATCTTCGGATGCAGGATCGTTCTATAAGTATGAATTTAAATTTGTCTGGAATTCTGATCGTTTTACTCCTAATCAGTGCTCCGTTTTCTTCATATTTGGCCCAAACCCCTCGTTCTTATCAAATCGCAACGATATTCGGGAATCTGGGCAAAGCATCGAATGATGACGAACGGTTTGTCCTTCACAACGAACTGAAGGCCATTGTGAGAGAAACCCTTGCCGATTCTTCTGAATCTATATCTGCACTCTTCGCACAATGGCCAGCAGGAATTGCGACAGCGGGAAGCGGAGATGAAATGGTGACAGTTATCTCATGGAATTCTGAACGACAAGATAGAACGCAAGATTACGGCGCATTTGTAATTTATGGCTTTGACAAATCGGGACAGTTTGAGAATCTCAAATGGGCTGAGTTGATCCATGACAGAGATGAAGACCCCAAAGACGAATCTCGGAGCTATCGAGTGGATGATTGGCCTGGTGCAATCTATTACGATTTAATCCTTACCCATGATGGCAAAACACCTGTATATACCCTATTGGGATGGGAAGGTGCCGATGCCCAAGTCACGAGGAAAATTATGGAAACCATGGTTATTTCGAACGACTTCGTAAGAATAGGCGTGCCGTATTTAAATCGTCCAGAAGGCATTCGGAAACGGCATGTTTTAGAATACTCCGACGCGTTACAAGCCACTCTGCGATATGAACCTGACAACAACAGAATCGTTTTGGACCGCTTGGCGCCTAGCGACCCGTCTCTCGCGGGTGCAACTGCCTTTTACGGACCGACAATGGCGTATGATGCATATGTTTGGAAGGGAGGAAAGTGGGAGTTCTCTTCAAACATCACTGTGCGAAACTCAAAAGACAAGGAGCGCAACAGACCATACAACGCAACAGAAAATTAGAAAACACGTATTTCAAAGCCATGACACACTTTTTAAAATTTATCACTTCATCATGTTGTCTGTTGTTCTTCTTGAATGGCAATTCTGTCACCTTTGCACAAGAGGTCAACAAACTATTGCCATCTATGGCTGAAGAGATTGCGAATCTCACCAGAGTTCCTTTGGGGGAAGGGACACTCATATTTGAAAACTGGCTGGTCTACTCAGTTGAAGCCAAAGGAAAAAAAAGGACAGCGAAGATTTTTTATTCGGACAACCACAACGCGTTCTGTTGGACTGATGATTTGAATAATATGAAATCGTTCTTTTTCAGAGACTCAACAGATGCAACCACACTTACTTTAATTCCTAAAAACAAACAAGGCACTGAACTTTCACCAGCAATGATGCGGGCCATAGGGTTCACAAAAGAAAAACAAGACAACGTCATCTATAACCTCGATAAGGAAGCCCCAACGTCGACAATCAAAGACTTTACATGTCGGGCAGCGACAGCGTCATTTAAAGATATTGAATATACAATGTGGGTCGCAGACAGGAAGAAAATAAAACGCTCTGAACGAAAGATGTTGGGAAGCGCATTGAGGTTTTGGTTTTCTAATCAGCCTGGCGCAGCTTTGGCTTCTGCAAGCATGAAAGAATCGTGGATTCCTCTCGGATTCAATTCAGATGGATTCGAATTCCGAGTTTTAGATTGGGGAACGGAAGGTTCTTTCAGCGTCGTAAAAGATGACTTTATGATCAATGTGCCGGGCCTAG
>JAPKBK010000313.1 GCA_028823435.1 Flavobacteriales bacterium | reverse complement strand
ACAAATCACTCCCACGGTTACGTGAATGACGGGCACGCGCAAAAACCAAAAAGTTCCCATCTGCGGACAAAGTCGGCTGACTTTCCCAGGCACTCGAGTTTGGAGCGCCTAAATTCTCTCCCAAAGACCATGTGTTGGAGTTTGGATTATAAACACTCTCAAACAAGTCACAACTCCCCTTCCCTTGTCTATCTCCAAATCCATCTCGAGGACTTGCGCAAGCTGTGAATATGATTGTCAACCCGTCCCCCGAAATGGAGGGAGCTCCTTCATTAAATGAGGTGTTTATGCCTTCTAAGGGCTGCGCAACAGACCAAATATCTTCTGCGTTCCTGGAGGTAAAATAAAAATCTTCATGCTCAAAGTTTCCAAAAGAACTGGGTACAATACGTGTAAAGACCAAATTATTCCCATCCAGCGTCATCGTTGGATAATACTCCTGCATCTCACTGTTTACGTCTCCATCCAGTGGACGGATATCAATGTCAGTAAGTGGGGATGATACAGCTATCATTGAGAATTCAAGACCATTGTTCACCCAATGAAATTGTTTATTTAAAACAGAATCTGTATTCATTGTCCGGTACAATGCGGTCATTTTAAAATGCTCCATGGACGTGACCCCCGCTTTATAATTGCCAAGCGACCAATTAAGTTCAGCAAGCTCTAGCCATCCCCTTTGAAAAGAGCGGTCATTAATACTTAGACCTTGATTGAGTGCAATTATTGCAAGAGAGTCACGGTTGAGATCTCTGTTTGTTTGGGCCAAAAGAAACCAGGCTTTGTGAAAATTCGGAGACTTTTTGAGCGCTTTCTCCAAATGAAGCACAGTGTTTTCTAAATCAAACGATCCATATGATTGAAGCGCATTTTCATAAGCGCGTTCGGCACCACGAGACACCTGAGCGTGAATTTGAACTGGATTCAAAGCAATGAACAGTGTCACTAAAGCTGAAAAAACAGCTATCTTAGATAAATTTTTCCTCACGGCACGAATGTATGAAAAGAATAGGTCTGCTTTCTGATACACATAGTCATCTCGATGAAAGAGTTCGGAATCATTTGAAAGAATGTGACGAAATTTGGCATGCAGGGGATATTGGTGAAATCCATGTGACAGATCAACTTTCAAAAATCGCGCCACTTCGCGCTGTTCATGGAAACATTGATGGTGGAGATGTCAGAATCACCTTCCCTAAAGACTTAAAATTCACCATTGAGGGACAAAAAGTGTGGATGACGCATATCGGAGGACGGCCTCCCAGATTTGCTCCAGGGATACTATCGGAACTGAACACCTACCGACCTGACATCTTTATTTGTGGACATTCGCACATACTCATAGCTCAGGGGTGCCCTTCATTTGGTGGGCTTCACCTTAATCCAGGAGCTGCTGGGAACTACGGAAATCACATGGTCAGAACGATTATGAGGTTTGACATAACAACCTCGGGCATCATGAACTTAGAAGTAGTAGAAATGAAAAAATAGTTTGATTTCTATATAAAAGTAGTATATTTGACATATCCTAAATAAGGATACAGGGTGTTAGCGGCAACGTAAAAAAGGTTGACCGGACACCATTTCCCTCATAAAATTTATTATTCTGATGTACGACATCATAGAACTAAACGGCAAAAAGGTCGCCGACCTCCGAGAGATAGCTTCAAAACTAGACGTTAAGCGTGTGGATAAGCTGAAAAAGCAAGACCTGGTCTATTCAATATTAGACGAACAAGCATTACTCCCTTCTTC
>JAPKBK010000088.1 GCA_028823435.1 Flavobacteriales bacterium | reverse complement strand
CGCTTAGGGACGAGGGCTTGTTCTTTAGGTGGCGGGTTGGCTTTGTTTCTAGCCAGTTGCTTAACCTGTTCTTCTAGCTGTGCAAGAGTTAATCTCCGATCTAGCTTTACATCGAAGTCTTCTTTTGCTGTAGCAAAAATCTCGTCTTTTTTTGTTGCTGATTTGTTTGTCACTGGTATCTCCTAAAAAGGGGAGGTTTCCCTCCCCTCATGGGTCGGCCTAGTATCAGGTCCACTTACCAACTACAAGTGCGTCTGGAGTAACGACCTTAGAGCCGTATACTTTCAGTCCGCGAACTTGATCACCAAAGGTGCTTTCCATACGAACAGTTTCAGTGTTAGTGAACTGTGACGCAAAAGAAAGTGCTTTTGGATGTCCAGCTAGAACGTGGGTATAACCCGCATCTGCGCCAGAAGCCGCTGTGTAAACCATGTTGCTTTGGAACACTTTAAAACGGTCAACCATACCAACCAAACCATTACGGAGAGGTGAAGTACCATCACCCGTCAGGTATGCCTGACGAAGCTCTGATTGCTTCAGTAAGCTAATGAACTCAGGAGAAAGAACGATGAATCGGCCTTCTTCTGGGATGTTCAGCTCGTCTAATTGCTTAGACATGGTAAGGATGTTGGTTAAAATGTTAGCCGCAGTAATAGCGGTTTGAGCGCCAATAGTAGTAGCACCAGTAATAGCACCCGCAAGCACTTCGGTCTCAACTGCAATTCGCATACCTTCAGCCGCATCTGTAGACGCACCTTCAAGCAAGTTGATGTCAGCCTGAGCCGCCAATACATCGTCAACCTTAAAGCTGTAGTACTTAGCTTTGTCGATTAACATCTCTACTTTAGCTGTGGTCAGCTCTTGAGTAGTGATTGTGCCAGCATAGTTATTGATCGTTACAGCCGGAACTGTACGAATAACAACCTTGTCGCCTTGGCCTGAGATTTCGCCTTCATAATCCGTATTGGATATTTCTGGCAAAATTGATTTTTTGTAAAACTTTGCCTGAAGGAGTTTTGAAAACACCTCTGGGATAAAGTTTACTTCCGATGTAGTACCCGTACTAAATTGTGAAAAAGACATTGTATTACCTCACAAGAGATTAGCGGCGAATCGATCCACTTTCCATTGCCTTGAGAATTTCAGTCTGATGCTTTTCAAATACTTCGTTTGGCATCCTCATGATCTCATCGACAGTCCAGTTTTTCTTTTCACCTTTTAAATTAGACTTCCTAGCTTTTGGCATCTTCGGTTCTGCAACCGACTTTGCCCGCTTAAGAGTCTGCTCTTGCGGCGTGGGAAGAGGTTCGCCCATATCTACTTTAAACTGATTAAGTACAGAATTAACATCATTAGACGAGCCAGTTTGAATCCACTCTTTCGTCTGTGAGTCTGCGTCTTCGAGCCAGTTCAACCAGTCTGCCGATTCAATTAATTCATCAACATTTGGGTGAGCCTTTTTTATCCGCTCGAAGTGTTCAGCTTGCGCTTTATCCGCTAACTCTTGATGCTTACTTTGTTCTTGCTCTGCTAAAGCTTCTTTAGCCTTACCAACTTCGTCTTGCGTTCGCTTCAATTCGTCTAACAGTGGGCCAGCTAAATCGGGGTAGTCTTCCCTAATTTGCGCTAACTTTCCGTCATCCTTTTGAGTCTCAACAAGTTGACCTTTAAGCTCCGTGATGCTTCTGATCAGGTCGGCATTATGCCGCTTCAAGTCAGCCGCTTCTTGGGTTGCTTTGGTCATTCTCGCCTGTGCGCCCTTCATGGCTTTCTCTGCTTTGTGTAAAGCAGTCACCTCTTCCGATTCTATTTCGCCGCGTTGCGAATCGTCTTCAGTGTCCTCATCTGCTGTGGTTTCAGCCTTGTCCGTGGGATCGGGGGCTTCTACTTGCAACTCTTCGGGTTCTTCCGGAGTATCCTCTAGAGGTTGATCTACCTCTGGGGTTCCTTCTTTACCTTTAGTCATTTGCTCGTACAACTCTTTAGCTTCAGCTTCTAGTCGCTCTGGGTCATTTCTACTACTAGCCATTTCATAATCCTGTCGAGTCCCACATGGGGATATTCGGTAGTCAATTAATCGATTGCGGTATTCCTGTTAGGGAGCCGCGCTTTGTCTAGAACGGCTTTCGCCGCACTTTCAAGATTCAAGAAGAAGCGTAACTCTTGGAGTCTGCCCTGCTCGAACCTAAAGTTCTTTTCATCTGACTGCTCAAGTTCTTTCTGGGAACTTAGTAGTCGATGGTTAAATAACTGCTCCACCAGCACCCATTCCGGCGTTGCCCTGAGTCTGAGGACTGCCTGAGACTGCTCCCTGTTGAGCTTGAGCTTGGAGTAGTTGCTGTTGTTGCTGTTGGATTTGCTGTTGTTCAAGAGCTAATTGCTCCTCCGACTTAATAACATCTTCTGGGTCGATATCCATGCTTTTTGCTATGTCTCGCAATAAGCCGGTTCGATCTATATAACCCGCGTCTTGTTCGTTTGAGACAAGCGACAAGAACTGTAATAGCCTTTGGCTTTGCACTTCTTTCTGTACCAGCGCGGTACTGCCTCTCGCAACAATTCGCAGATCTCCTTTGGACTTTTCATTGATGCCAAACTCCATATTAAAATGGAACAAGCCTGTAATCATGGGCTCTATCAGGAAGTCATCGATGTTCTTAATAGTGCTTTTAAGTGCAATGTTTGCCGCACCCATAAGCATCGACATTCCTGTCGCAGTCTTATTAAGACTTTGGGTCTGTTCGCCATGCGTGTAGCTAGGCAAGCTTGTGGTCTCATCGGCAAATCGGCGGAAAATCTCCACTATTTGGTTGAGTCCATTCGCGTTAGCAACTGGCTGATACCATCGAACTGCTGGCATGGAGCCGTCACCACCTTCTCGTAAAAAGACTCGCCACGGATGAATGTCCGTTGGATCTTCACCAGCGGCAAGTAAATCGGTATTGACTTCGCACATCGGGCCTGAAGACAAAGCTAGGTTGTCGAGCCAAATTCTAGTAGCGGCATTCATAGTACCCTGAGAGTCACGCATCATGCGGGGTACACCCGTCCCCCAAAATTGATGAGGAGCGCGTTCGTAAGGGAATATATGGTATGGGATCTTGTACCCAGCAATAGGGTTCAACATCACCTTTAATACTTTACTGTCACAGAACCAAACACAGGCAGAGTAATCATCTGACAGGTCTGTGTCTTCAGGTAACTCAATGCCATGCTCTTCTAGGGCATAACCATCAATGGTTCCCCAGTACTCCATAACGACGTACCTAGAGGATTCTCCGTGATCATTGATTCCTGCAATACGTCTGCGGGTCTTTTCGTGATCTTCCTCGGTATGGTTTCCACTTCGATTCGTCTTCAGGATATGCTTGACCATATCGGCATCAAACTGCGGAAGGTCAGATAAGTCTCTAAATTGACGACGCGTTAAGACATGACGCCTAAACACACCATCGCAATCATTTAATGTGGTGCAGTATGGGTCTGGATATAGGTCAAATATGCTCACAGACTCAACATCAGGCATGACACTTTCAACAACAGAGAGAGCGTAAGCTTGCTCACCGGTCTCTGGATCAAGTTGTTGGGAGTAAGATTGCTTTTTATCAATACGAATAGTACCCGCCTTGACTGCTCCAGAGCCAAATATACATGCCTCTAAGATAGATTCTTTAAGCTTCATCTCCGCATTAGCTTCAATAAGCTGATCTTCTATGTCAGTAGTCATTGATTCAGCGGCTTTAGCTGAGATATCCTTCTCTAACTCAAGAAATTCCTCTTCAAGTTCCTCCATTCTGGCGGCAACCAAGTCCTGATTCATCATCGGGTCTTGCTGACTTGCCATCATTATCTGCTCCATCGCCATTTGTCGCATTTGCATGGCTTTAAGAGGGTCAATTTGAGGGACTGGGGTAGGTTTTACCGAGAAAAATATGTCGCCATGCTGGAATAATAGGT
The DNA here is from genome assembly GCA_028823435.1 of Flavobacteriales bacterium. Lineage (GTDB taxonomy): Bacteria > Bacteroidota > Bacteroidia > Flavobacteriales_D > Sanyastnellaceae > UBA974. Next base: position 3,617 of record JAPKBK010000088.1, on the reverse strand, counting down.
CGATAATTCGACTATATGCCGCCATAACTTTGGTTCGGGTAAGGCCGACAAAGACTTTTGAGCGAGAACCTGAGGATTGGGATAAGCGAGCTAGTATTTCAGGCTCATAGATGCCCTGATACTGTCGTAAATCCTTCAGCCATTCGTTCTCTGTTTCTTTTCGGGCGTCTTTGTACTCTTGAAAAGTACCGGCGAGGCGAGACCCCAGACTTTGCATGCTTTGAGCTTGCAAACCATCCGGTTCTTTCTCAGTTACTTCGTCTTCGATTTCTTCTGGCTTAGAATACATAGATTTAATAACCTGTCACGGGGTCGAGCGTATTGAAACGCTTTTGTATTGTCCGATGCCTTGGTCGTGGCATTGAAGCAAGTCCGTGCAGGGCGATAGCGTAAGCCATCACTCGATCATCATAACATCCTGACTGAGAATTGAAAGCACCTTTATCATCAATGATGTAAGTACGCAACTCGTTTACGAGATCCATATCAGCAATTCCGCTTTGACCTTGCCTTAGTAAAGCCGCAAGTCCATCAATAATTAATGGCTTAGTTTTGGAGGTGGTTAAGAAGCCACCACGTTTAGTCATCTTGTCTGAATAAGCACCATCAACTGAATGCTCAATAAACATGTTGGGGTAGGACATTTCTTGCAGTCTGCGAAGGGTTGTTAGGCCGTGGTTGTTTCGCTCGACCACAACGTAAGCATTGTTATATCGTTGACCGATCTGCGATATGACATTGCCCCACTCCCACGGATCTATATGTCCATGCCAACAGGCTACCTGTCTACCTTGAGAGTCCAGCACTTGGGCGCAAGAATAATCGCCATAGGACAACCCTTCAGCGACATCTATTCCTATCGTATAATTTTCGCTGGTAAGCGGCGGATACCATTCCCTATAAGGGCCATAAGTTCTAGCGGATATAGTGCCACCCCGCATGTCACCCAAAAAGTCTGCGGTGTAGCAGTCGTTTTCTGCGGTAGTCAGGTGAATGTCTTCTACAAAACACCGGCCTGAGGTTAAGAAGCTTTCTAATGGGTTCGCGGGATATTCCTGCGCGAAAAGATCTGTCCCCCCTAACTCATCAAGCTTGGCTCTTCTGAAGCACAGTTGCGAGTCATCAAGGTTGTACCGTTGTGCCAATTTATATTCTTCGGGGGTCGCCTCAAAATACGGTGATGGTTTACGGCGATACTCAGGCATCCAGAACCACGGAATAAAGCAAGTGATCCACTCCGTTTCGCCACGCAAACTTTTCATAACCTGATCATAGAACCAGCCACCCGCTCCGTTGGCCGTACTTTCCAAGATTACCTCAGAATTTTTTCCGCCGACAGTCTGCAATAGACCAGCAACTATGTCTGATCCTTGGGGGTAGAAGGCAACTTCCGATCCGTGGACGAATCTGTTTGTTTGTCCGCGACCTGTCTGGGTAGACCTTGCGGTTCCAACCCTGTATCGCGAGTTGATTTCATCAAATACCAGTGTTGACGCCGACTGACTAGCGAGCGGAGGTTTAAACGCCGGATGCGGGACATTGTCATAGAAATATTTCACCATATTAAAAATTGCGTTAGTTGATTCCGCAAGGTGAGATAGGACGAATGCGTTAGCATTACGATTCTGGGTCACCTTCCAGAAGTTACGTCCCTGTACATAGGTAGAAATACCTGTTTGTCGCGCCTTTAAGCACAACATCCGTATGTTTTGTTGCTCTTTTAGCTGAGTTTCAAGCTGGTTATGGACATACATTTGTGCCGCGTTTAAGACAAAAGGTACGGATGTACCCTCTTTTGTTACGATTTTTAGGACATTTTTGGCGTACAAAGGAAAATTACCCTTAAATTTAGCCGCGACCTTTTCAATTTCCATTGCTGTTTACCACAGCCCGACACCACCAAATAAAATCATGGTCGTGCAAACTGTTTCTCATTAGGTTAATTCGCGCACAAACAAGGCGGATATTGCCTTCGACGTACCCTTTCTCTATATCAATTCGGTCTGGACTTGCAGACAATTCCGATTGCTCAGTGGTTACATGCATGGGTATCCCTGAAATAGCACAAATACCCCTTTGAGAGTCATGTAAAGCGATTAAATACTCAATGGATACCACGGCACCCGCATATTCTTTTTGCTTGTGGCGTTGCCTCATAGCGCTTAATCGACGCTGTAGAAAGCCCTCTAGGCTTGAGTTTGTTCTGAGCTTATAATGCTCCTGCCTACAATCATTGCACTGCCTGTTCGTCTTACTAAAACAGGCTACTGGCTTTGCAATCCCGCAAGCGGAGCATGTGTAATCTCCAACTGCCATTCAGATTCCTTTGTCAGCCCCTCAAAGAGGCCAACTGCAATTCTACTTTGGCTAACAGCAAGTTTATCGCCCATCAAAGACGTACCAAGGCCAATACAACCATGTACATCTTTAGGGTAATTCGCCGCATGAATTAAAATATAAGTACGGTTTGGCACATCTTCTATCTGCCAAGTCTCACCAAACTTAGGAGACTTACGCCAGCCAGTCTGATACGTCCCCTCAGGGATGCAGGAGACGTTTGCCGCGTTATCTAACCAAGGACGCTCTATCGTATAAAAGCGCCGAGAATCGACTGTAATAACACCTAGAGTAGCCTCTGGGTGGTAGCAAAAACGCTCAAGACAAATCGTCTTCACGCGATGCCTCCTCATATTCAGTAAGCCATTCCGCGTTACTTTGGTTTTGCACTCTAATGGTCTCTTTTGTCTTTGCAAAAATTGCATCAAAGTTTTCAGAAAATTTAGCATGGTTTTCAGGACGCCTAAAATCTCCCTTCCCATATCGCGTTTCTCTGTGATTTGTCATTTACTTTCTCGCTGATAATTTTTTCTTTTTCTTTTTAAGGTGGGCGATGGCTTCCTTGGCTTGTTTGTCAGTCATCGGCGCACTCATAGTTGGCGGTCTTCCACGTTTTGTTCCGTAAGTACCTTTTCCACTTGGCATAGCTATTTCCTCGATTTTGCGCCAGAACATTTCCAGCGCTTGCGTGATAAATTGTTTGGTGTGTTTGGATCATTTTGCTTCTTCTTAGGTAAACCTTTCTTAATGCCTAAACTTCGAGCGCAATAGGCGTCACCCTTAGACGTACCAGCTTGAACTCTTCGGCTACCATCTTTGGCTTTACCAGCTTGCCCATAAGACACTTTCTTGCCGCTAGCGGTGACTTTTATTTTCGCCTTCCCTTTTGCTGGTGTCGCCATTTCAAAAATTACCTTTTTATATTTTTTGGTTTACAGTTTTTTACCTACCGCCCCCCTAATCCACGAGGTGCAATTTGAAATCCTTAGCGATAGGTGACTCTTCAATCAAAAAGTAGATCGCTTCATCTATCTGATCAGATAAATAAAATGATTTTTCTTCAAACTTTAAAACCGTTACATGCGGAGCAATGAACTTGTCAAACATCTCTGCTTCCATATCAACGTATTCAACCGCTGATTTGTATGTCATTAATAGTTGATTCATTTATTGCTACTCCAAAAAAAAGGTTTTTAAATTTTTGCTCATTTTTCCTGATAGTCCCCCCATGGAACCACACTGTCGAACCGCGTCAGACTCAGATCGCTACCCCTCCCCCC
>JAPKBK010000087.1 GCA_028823435.1 Flavobacteriales bacterium | reverse complement strand
TCACATTGTGAGCGGTGGCAAACAGCTTAGGGATGACCTCTCCAAATAAAACCAACAGCAAGGTTACGCCAGCAATATGAATAACGATTGCCAGCCAAGAAGGGAGTGATTCAACTGGGAATAATTGCTCAGCGGTCACAGTCGCAATCAATACGATTGCCACATTAATCAAGTTGTTTAATACAAGTATTGTTGCGAGTAAATGTCTGGGGCCTTCTGAAGGGTTGGGGTTTCTAAGAAGCGAAAGGACATTCACCGAGGATGCTTTCTCATCTCCTTCTAAGTCCTCTAGGTCTGTAGGTTTGAGTGAGAAAAAGGCAACTTCAGACGCAGAAATTAACGCGCTGCAAATCAACAGAACCAATATGAGTCCGGTCGCTAAATAGGGGTTTAAAAATACAAAAAGGTCTGGGTCCACTGGTTGTTATTTGGTCAGAACGGCAGATCTCCTCCTTTTATTTCTTCACCCATATCAGAAGAAATAGTCTGCTCAACCACCTGCTTTACTTCGGGTGTTTTAGCAACAAAAGACTCAGGTGAGTCGGTGGCTTTTTTGTCAAGCATTTGCATGACATCAGCTACAATCTCGGTTGAATACCTGGTTATACCCTGTTTGTCATCCCATTTCCTGGTCTTCAATTTCCCTTCAATGTAAACTTTAGATCCTTTTCTGAGGTATTTTTCAGAAGTTTCGGCCAAACCGCGCCACAATACAATATTATGCCATTCAGTTTGCGTGATTCGCTCACCAGAATTTTTGTCTTTATATGTCTCAGAGGTCGCTATTGAGAATGAACAAACCGCTATACTGTTAGGTGTGTAGCGCATTTCTGGGTCTCGGCCAAGGTTGCCGACTAAGATTACTTTATTAATTCCTGCCATGTTAGCTAAGGTATGTATTCTTTACGAATTAGAACATTTTTTTACAACTTTTGATAGAATATTGCTTCGGCGTTTCGTTTTCAATTGAATAGATGTATTTTTGCACCCCAATTGATGGGAGCTTTGCATAATTATTTGCAGAGTATTATTAGTCAAGCAACTACATTAGAAAAATGACAAAAGCGGATATTGTAAGTCAAATTGCAGATAAGACAGGTATGGAAAAGCACGATGTGCAGGTAACAGTTGAGGCATTTATGCGAACAGTACGTGACAATGTTGAAGGTGGAGAAAATGTTTATTTACGTGGCTTTGGTAGCTTTATTGTGAAAACAAGAGCGGCTAAGACAGGTAGAAATATCCTTGCAAAGAAATCAATCCGTATACCAGCTCATAACATCCCTTCATTTAAGCCTGCAAAGGAATTTATGGAGAATGTTAAAACCAAAGTTGCGGTTTAACTCATTCCATGAGTTTTAGTTGAATAAAAAATATCAGACTCTAAGTCAACATCAATGTGGTGTTTGACCCTAACGAATAAAATTAGTTATCATGCCAAGCGGAAAAAAGCGCAAGCGTCATAAGATGGCCACCCACAAAAGGAAGAAGCGTCTTCGTAAGAATCGTCACAAGAAGAAGAAATAAGCGACATCTCTAAGCTGTTTTTTCAGCTTTGAGATGTATGTTTCTTTACTGCCTAGGTTTTGCTAGGTGATAATTTACGTGCCTTGAAATCAGAACTAATAATCAATTCAACTTCCAAAGGAGTTGAATTAGCGATCCTTGAAGAAGGTAAGCTCGTTGAGCTCCATCGTGACCCAGGTGAGACCTCCTACAGGGTAGGAGATATTTACCTAGGTCGTGTTAGGAAAGTGATGCCCAATTTGAATGCCGGATTTATCGACGTTGGCTATGACAGGGATGCATTTCTTCATCACAGCGATCTAGGCGTTCAATATAAGACTCAGCAGAAATGGACGAAACTCGTTATGACAGGAAAAATGCCTGTAAGCGATATCGAAAAGTTCAAGCTTGAACCTAAAATTGAAAAGCGAGGAGCGATGAAGGACTATGTGAGTTCTTCTCAACTTGTACTCGTCCAAGTGGCAAAAGAGCCCATAAGTTCAAAAGGGCCCCGTCTCTCCGCAGAGATAACCCTTCCAGGGAGGTTTCTCGTTCTGGTTCCTTTTTCTGACAAAGTCAGTCTTTCATCACGTATCAAAGGTGAGACAGAGAGAAAGAGACTCAAGAGTTTGATTCAAAGTATTAAGCCTCCAGGGTTTGGTATTATTGTGAGAACAGTTGCTCAGGAGAAGGGGTCAGCAGATTTACATAGTGATTTATCTGATTTGATCAAACGATGGGGAGAGCTGTTTGAAAATCTCAAAAGCGCCAAACCAGGCAAACGAATTCTTGGGGAACTGAACAAGACGAATACAGTACTTAGGGATGTTCTAAGACCTGAATGTGAGTTGATTCGTGTCAATGATGAAAAACTTGCGGATGAGGTGAAAACCTATCTAAGCAGCATTGGGTCCGATCAAGCCGAAAGTGTCAGGTACATTAAGGACAAGGACCTCTTTAATTCACTCTCTATTTACCGTCAGATTAAAGCTACTTTCGGGATTAAAGTCAGTCTACAGAGTGGCGCGTATCTCATCATTGAGCAAACCGAAGCGATGTTTGTCATTGACGTGAACAGTGGAGGGCGGAAGAAGGGAGCGTCGACTCAGGAAGAGAATGCACTCCAGACGAATATAGAATGTGTAGATGAAATCGCACGGTTACTTCGCCTCAGAGATATAGGCGGGATTATTGCGATTGATTTCATTGATATGGCAAAACGAGAGCATAATAAACTGCTCACGGACACCATGAAAGCGGCGATGAAGGGTGACAAGGCGAAGCATAATATTGCATCACCAAGCAAGTTTGGGGTGATGGAGCTTACGCGACAAAGAGTGCGTGACGTTGCGAATATCCAAACACAAGACCGTTGTCCTTCTTGCAATGGCTCAGGCAGTATTCAAGCAGCCATCTTGGTTACAGATACGATTAAGTCTAGCTTGAAGTATTTTTCAAAAGGCGAAGGTCATAAAAAAATCACAATTTTATTACATCCGATTCTTGAAGCTTACTTAGTCCATGGTGAACCCATCAAGCTTTTTAAAGGTTGGTATGGATCTTCAGTGAGAATAAAATGGGAAAAAGAATTGGGTGTTAAACTCGCGCTAGAAAGCAATTCTTCGATGGAAATTCTAGAATACCATCTTTACACAGACAAAGGAGAAGAGCTCGTCGTCGCTTAATGGTTTAACGCTCCGGTTTTGCAATGTCTTTTGGATAACAGAGGAAGGATTTTACAACTGAACGTGTCAGGTGTGACAGTGAAAGATGATCGTTCGCTTCTGCAAAATCTAAAACAGATCCATCCTTGTACTTGATCAGAATGCCATTCGGCGTATAAGCTTGGTTTTGTATTGTGTCATTTGATACAAAGTAAGAGGCTTCATCTGTCGTAAGTCCCCATGCATCTGAAATCGTTTTGATGCGTTCATTTACTTCACGCTCTGTAAAGGGTTGAGACCTGAGCTCTATTCGGAACAGTTTTCTGTCGAGGAGTCGCGCGCTTAATGTGGATAGAACTTTGTCGTCGTGATAACGCCACGACTTCATGGCGCAATAAATATCGGAGTCGTCGAGGTCACAAAAACAATCGAGGACTTTCGGGTCTGAAATGAACGATTGTATGTCATAATCGTTTTGTAAAAAACCATACAGTGACGGAGAGGCAAATAACGCCACCTTGTTTTTAGTGAGATATTTGGCTCTGCGCAGAATTAAAGTGAGCATATGTTCTGCGCTGATGACTGTTCTATGTAAATACACTTGCCAATACATGAGGCGGCGAGCTACGATAAATTTTTCGATGCTATGAATCCCTTTTTCTTCAACAACTAACTTGTCGTTCACAACCGAAAGCATCTTGATGATCCGTTCTGAACCCACTTTCCCTTCCGTTACACCAGAGTAGAAACTGTCTCGCGCCAAATAATCAAGTCGGTCCATGTCTAATTGAGAGGATACGAGTTGATGAAGGAATTTTTTCTTGTATTCGTTTTTGAAAATCTTAATTGCCAAATCGAGCTTGCCATTAAAGTCAATATTCAGGCGGTCCATAATGATTGAGCTGATATCTTCGTGCGGCACTTCATTCACAATGCTGTGCTCTAAGGCGTGACTGAAAGGTCCATGACCCACATCGTGAAGTAAGATCGCAAAACAAACGGCCTCGTCCTCTTGAGGCGTTATTTCCACCCCCTTAGACCGAAGGCTATCAATCGCTTCCTGCATGAGAAACATACTTCCCACTGCATGATGAAACCGGTTATGAACAGCTCCTGGATAGACCAAATGACTGAGCCCCAATTGACTTATTCGCCTCAAACGTTGTACAAACGGATGGTCTAATATGTCCAAAGTAAATGCATGACGAAGGGTAACGAAACCGTAAATGGGGTCGTTTAGGATTTTATGACGATTTGTCTTAGACATAATTGTTGACATGAATCTGTTATACGAAACGCAAATTACAAACGTTGATGTTTCTTTGCGCAAGATACTTAAGCACATGACGAGACAACCACATATACTTTGGGCCGATGATGAAATCGATATGCTCAAACCTCATATCATCTTTTTGGAAGGAAAGGGATACTCTGTAACGCCAGTAAATAGCGGCATAGAAGCGCTTGATATGGTGGGTGAAGCGTTGTTTGATTTGGTCTTCCTAGATGAGAATATGCCAGGGATTAATGGTATAGAAACACTTCAAAGGATTAAGAAAATGAGGCCTCACCTGCCGGTTATCATGATTACAAAGAGTGAAGAGGAGCATATTATGGAGGAAGCAATAGGATCTAAGATTAGTGATTATTTGATTAAACCAGTGAATCCCAATCAAATTTTACTTGCAGTAAAGAAATGTCTTGACGGCAAAAGGTTGTTAAGTGAAAAGGTGATGACTGACTATCAGCGTGAATTTCGTGAGCTCGGAATGAAAATGACAGGTCGGATGGAAGCTGATGATTGGTACGAGGTTTACGGTAGACTGACACACTGGACGCTGGAGCTTGAGAAGTCGGATGATGACAGTATGCAAGAGGTATTAAGTATGCAGTTTGAGGATGCAAATAGGCAATTCGGTAAATTCATAGAAAGTCATTATGAAAGTTGGGTGCAGCAAGGAGATGGAAGTGGTCAAGGAGATGTGCCCTTGTTGTCACATCGGGTGCTTCCACATTATTTGCCTGAAGCGATTGAGACAGCCGGAGGCAGACAGGTGTTTTTGGTGGTGATAGATAATTTAAGATTGGATCAATGGCGTGCCATTGAACCGATGCTAAAGAATATATTTTCTATCGTGCGAGACGACAAATACATGAGTATTCTGCCTACAGCAACACAATATGCGAGGAATGCACTGTTTGCGGGTATGATGCCTGCAGATATTAAGCGTTTGCATCCGGATTATTGGATTACAGAAGAAGATGAAGGGTCGAAAAACAAGTACGAGGCAGAATTGCTCAAGTCATTGTTAAATAGACTAGGCATTGAGGGCAAGACAAGTTATCACAAGGTGACAAACCTGGCAGCGGGAAGAAAACTGGCAGATCAATTCCATGAAACGAAGGGTGAGACTTTGACTACTTTGGTCTATAATTTTGTGGATATGCTAAGTCACGCAAGAACAGATATGGAGGTAATCAAGGAGCTTGCTGATGATGAAGCAGCGTACCGATCATTAACATTAACATGGTTTGAGCATAGCGCTTTGAAAGAGCTTTTAGATAAAATGGCCGCAGCCAACGGTAGAGTCATCATCACAACAGATCATGGAACAGTTAGAGTGAACAATGACATTAAGGTTCGAGGCGACAGGAGTACGAATAGCAACCTGAGATATAAAGTAGGTAAAAATCTGGGGTATGAGAAAAAGGAAGTTTTTGCCGCAGTTGATCCAGAGAAGTTTGGCCTCCCTAAAAACCATGTAAGTACAGGATATGTCTTTGCACGTGAGAGAGACTTTTTTGTGTATCCAAACAACTATCATCAGTTTGTAAAATATTTTAAGGATACATTTCAGCACGGTGGTGTAAGTTTAGAGGAGGTCATTGTTCCTTTTGCGATTTTAGATGCCAAGTAAAGATGCCAAGTAAATAAAATGAGAGAAGGAGCAAGCTTAGAAAGTATATTAGAGATTGAGGCGTATGCTTTAAAAGACTTGGATGATGTCGCAAGACAGCTTTTAATGAAGTTGCCCGACAACGGAGTGATTGCACTTCACGGAGGTATGGGAGTTGGGAAAACCACTTTGGTGAAGACATTATGTAGAATGCTTGGTGTGGTAGATGAAGTCACAAGTCCGACCTACGGAGTGGTGAACGTCTATGAAATACCAGGAGAGGATAAGGTGCCGCGCAGAAAAATCCATCACATTGACTTGTATCGATTGAAAGATGAAGTAGAGGCTCAGGAGGCTGGGGTGTTCGATGCTTTTGAGCAGCAAGGCCTGTCGTTTGTGGAGTGGCCAGAACGCATATACAGTTCCTTGCCTGATCATGTTTGGTTGATAAAAATGGAGGAATCGATGTCTGAAACCTCATCGGAGACTTCCAACGCCAAAAGAAGACTAACTTTGCTACGTCAAATACGTAGTTAGGCATCAAGAAATCGTTAATTTCACCAAGATATGGATACAGGACGAAAAGCCATTAAAGCATTAGCTAAAGAAGCGGCCCTTCTGCCTCAGGAGGAACTGCTTCAGGTAAAGGCGGGTCAGGAAGACCTTACAATTGGCATTCCAAAGGAAACAAGCCTTCAAGAAAAGAGAGTCGCATTGGTGCCTGAGGCCGTAGCGTTACTCGTCGCCCATGGTCATGAAGTATTGGTTGAATCTGAAGCGGGAATGTTGTCACACTTTACGGACATCGACTACAGTGAGTCTGGGGCGAGAATTATTTATGATAGAAAAAAGGTATTTCAGGCTGGTTTGGTTTTAAAGGTTGAGCCACCTTCTGTTGAGGAAGTTGATATGATGTCTCGAGGTGCAACGCTCGTAAGTGCGCTTCAGCTTAGCGTACAGAGTGAAAATCTTCTGGAAGAGTTAGGTAAAAAGAAGATTACAGCGATTGCTTGGGATTATTTAAAGAATAAAAACGGACTTTTCCCTCTGGTACGTGCGATGGGTGAAATCGCTGGCAATGTGTCAATTCTCATTGCCGGTGCGTTGCTTTCAGGAGAGAAGAGCAGGGGGACTCTGCTGGGAGGAATTAGTGGCGTAAGGCCATGCGAAGTCGTCATATTGGGCGCAGGTACTGTGGGGGAGTTTGCAGCAAGAGCAGCGATGGGTTTGGGTGCGCATGTGAAGATTTTTGATGACAGACAGCATCGGTTGGTTCGTATTCAACAGAGTCTGGGGACTCGGGTTTGGACTTCTACGATACAGCCTTCAGTGTTAAATGAAGCGTTAAAAACAGCAGATGTTGCGATCGGTGCGTTGCGTGGGGAAAGCCAAAGGACTCCTGTAGTTGTGAGCGAGCCCATGGTAAGCTCGATGAAAGAAGGCGCTGTAATTATCGATGTGAGTATTGACAAAGGAGGATGCTTTGAAACCTCGCGGATGACCAGCCACGAAAA
>JAPKBK010000312.1 GCA_028823435.1 Flavobacteriales bacterium | reverse complement strand
AATGTTGCATTCATCACTGACGAGAGAGGACAATGGAAGGTTTGGACTTGCGAAGGAGAGGCAGGGAGCAACGTTATAAGAAGAGCCAAACACGGACACAAACTAGATGTGTTAAAAAGTGACTTATTGCCGTTAATTGCGTGGCATCCGGACGGGACCCAATTTACGTATTGCATCATACAAAAGGGCCAACCTGTTCTTGTAACCATCAGATTAGACGATAAAAAAGCCATTGAAAAAGAACTTTTCAGGATAGACGAAGTGCTCTCTATGGACTACGCTCCCGACGGAAGAAGTATTGTTTTTTCTGGCATGACGAACGGACGATCTGATCTCTACATCTACCGAATTATTGGGAATCTACAAGAACCACTTTGGAATGACCGGTTTGATGATTTAAATCCAAGATATACTTCGGACGGAAAATCAATCATTTTTTCTTCAAATAGAATGGATGAAACCCTTCGTGATGACAGGGAGAACATACCCTTTTCAGCGCCCTTGGATTTATTCCTATGTCATTTAGATGGCGATGAACCTCGATTAGAACGACTCATCAACACACCCAATGTAGATGAACGATTTCCAATACCGCTTCCAAATGACGAATTTATCTACCTGTCTGAGTACCGTGGGGGACGTCAAGAATACAACTGGGGATGGGCCGACAGCACCATACTGAGCATAGATACCGTGATCAAGTACAGATATTTTTTCGATACCCGAGTCCTCAATGATCTGGACGTTCCCATTTTAAGCATGCAATGCGATACTGCAAATGGGATGTGTTATGGTTTGACTGAAATCCTTCAGCACGCATATAGAACCAAACTCGGGAAGATGCCTAAAACCGAACAAAGATCATCTGAAAAATACCAATCCATAAGAGGTGTAGAAGACGGAAGTGGCTTGCAGGATTTCGTGTCTCCCGATTGGTCAGTAACGTATGAAGATACTGAAGCAGACATCAGAGCGTATCAGTTTGAATTCGAGAAACGACTCGAAAAATCAAAAAAAGAAATTCTTGATCAAGATCCTGTGAAGACGATAGTGAGATCATCTACAACGCTTAAACCAAAAAACTACAGATTAAATTATGCCCTGCAGAAACTGCAAAGCCAAGTGAGCAATGCCTTTCGCTCTCAGTTCTACAGAACATACGACGGGTCCGTCTCTTCCCTTCCGGGATTAGGGAATGCCACAGAGATTCGAATTTGTGATTTGTTTGAAGACAAGCATATCATCGGTGGCTACAACATCTCTACAAATTTAAATAACAGCATGTTAGGCGTGGCCTATTACAACTTAGAAGGCAGAGTAGATAAAATGTTCTCCATTCAACGACAAGGAACGACTTCATTGGAACCCAACAGTTTTAATCTTGTGGAAAGCCAATCTCATTTCGCCCGATATCGCTTTTCATATCCATTAGATGAGGTCCGAAGCTTAAGGGCTGGAGTCGGACTTCGGCTTGACAGAGCTGTGACGCAAGGCACAGAAATGTTCAGTTTAACAACCCCAAATCGATGGACGGAACAAATAGGTCTATCTGTTGCCTGGGTGCACGATGACACAAGAATACCTACGCTTAATATTCGAGAAGGATTACGCGCAAAAGTATGGGCTGAATACTACCTAGATGGATTCGATAGCAGCTTCGGAACCGTCGGATTTGATGTGCGGAGATATTTCAAAATATATGCAAATGCAATATTTGCAATCAGGGCCGCAGGCAATTGGTCGATCGGAGAAAAGAAATTACTTCACCT
>JAPKBK010000086.1 GCA_028823435.1 Flavobacteriales bacterium | reverse complement strand
ATCATGGAATTCAAATTTGAAGGACGTGCTAAGCTGATTACTCAAGTCTTAATGGCTGTGGGGTTAATCGCTCTTGTTGGAGGATATCTAACAGACCATTCTGACCATCACCAAAGATGGTGGGCGAATTTACTTGTCAATGGATTTTTCTATTTTTCGATCTCTTTGGCGGCACTGTTTTTCTATGCATTGCAGTATGCTACAGAAAGCGCTTGGTCCGTCGTAATTAAACGTTTCTTAGAAGCCATGTTTGGGTATATGCCCTATGGTGCGGCTGTCATAGTCATCGTTCTGTTGGCTGGACATTTGGACTTACACCACTTGTATCATTGGATGGACACCTCGCTTTATCATGAGTTTATGACCGTAGATGGTGGCGTGACGACCTATGCAGACAAAGAAGTTTCAGGCGCTGTTGTGAATCCGAACTACGATCACATCATTGCTGGAAAGAAAGGATATTTCTCACCTTGGTTCTTCTGGTTACGGACCATTATTTACCTTGCAACATTCCTTGGTTTTGCGATGTTATTTCGCAAGTGGTCTCTTCAAGAAGACAAGGCGCCCAACCTAGATCTGCACTATAAGGTGTTTCGTCGTAGCGCGCTGTTCTTGGTGTTTTTCGCAGTGTTCTCTTCAACCCTATCATGGGATTGGCTAATGTCCATCGACCCTCACTGGTTTAGTACACTCTATGGATGGTATTTATTTGCGGGCATGTGGGTTGCGATGATCATCTTCACACACGTCACAATTCTATGGTTGAGAACACAAGGGTACTTCCCCGAAATTTCGGACAGTCACATGCACGATTTGGGAAAATGGATGTTCGCAATCTCAATGTTGTGGAGCTACCTTTTCTTTAGCCAGTTTATGCTGATCTGGTATTCAAACATTCCTGAAGAAGTAACTTACTACGTGAATCGAGTGTTCACAGATTATAAAGTTCCTTTCATTCTCATGTTTGCGATCAACTTCATTGTTCCCTTTCTTGTCTTGATCTCTAGAGACACAAAAAGAAACCCCAAATTTATACTGCCCGTTGCTTTCCTCATATTTGTAGGTCACTTCGCGGATGTATATCTCTTGGTCATTCCAGGAACGATGTTTAACCACAATGTTTTTGGTTTTTTTGAAGTCGGATTGTTCCTTGGTTTCCTTGGATTGTTCGTTAACAGAACATTATCGACGCTCTCAAAAGCTCCACTGATAGCTAGGAATCATCCCATGCTTCAGGAATCAAAGGAATTACATTACTGACCCAGAAAACGAAGCTAACGAATGAAACTTCTCATACTTTTAGTTATAGTTGTAGGCATTATAGCCGTAGCTCAATTGGCTAAAATCTACCAACTCTCTGCACGTCTTCGTGGACATCGTGAAGAGGAAATTTCTGAGGCGGATACTCGCTTACAGGGTTCACTCTGGATTGTATTTATGTTTGTCTTATTTGGCACCACGATCTGGCAATTCGTTCGTTATGGTGATTATTTACCACCCTCGGCATCTCTTCATGGAGAGGCTGTAGATACGTTAATGGGCTATAATTTAGCGCTTGTCATTTTTGTGTTCTTTGTTGTGAATGCCCTGATTTTCGGGTTTTCTTATAAGTACAGATACAATAAGAATAGAAAAGCGCACTTCTTCCCACATGATACGCGCCTAGAGGTCATTTGGACAGTGATCCCATCTATCGTTCTGGCGGTCATTATTATTTATGGCCTTCAGACCTGGTCTGAAATGACTGGTCAAGCTTCTGACGACTCGCTTCGCGTGGAGCTCTATTCAAAACAGTTTGATTGGACGGCGCGCTACGCTGGGGACAATGATGAATTTGGATCGACGAACTTTAATCTAATTACACCATTAAATCCGCTTGGGATTGTGACCCAGGAAGGTATAGATCAAGCCCTTCTTAAAATTGAAGATAAGATCGCAAAATTGAATGGTGAACTCTCTGTTGAAAAAGGTCACCTTTTGGCTGAGAAAGTTGAGCTCGAACGGTCTCTTCACCCTTCAGATGACCACGGACATTCAGATCATGATGACGCGCATCACGAGATGTCAGAGGGGTATAAGAACAACCTAGAAACCAGGCTCTCGGCGATAGACGATCTTCTTGATTCGGGGACTTCTAAAGTGATGACCGACGCTGCGTATGAAGCGAAAGAAGATAAAATTTACCGTCTCAAGCGACACCGTCAACGTATTCTTGAACTTAAGAATTATGAAGTAGGAGAAGCGCTTGATGCCTGGGAAATCGGCAAAGACGATCGGATTGTGAAATCAGAATTCCACCTTCCCATTGGAAGAGAAATTGAATTTGTTTTTCGATCAAGAGATGTCCTTCATTCGGCGTTTATGCCTCACTTCAGAGCGCAGATGAATACGGTTCCTGGATTGCCCACGCGGTTTAAAATAGAAACGACTATTACAACGGATAGTATGCGTACCATCCTCGACAATCCTGACTTCAACTACATCCTTCTCTGTAATAAAGTTTGTGGGTCTGCCCACTTTAATATGCAGATGACCATTGTGGTTGAGACACAAGAAAAATACGATGCTTGGCTCTCTGAGCAGAAAGTTTACATGGCCGAAAAGAACTGATTATGGGAAATATCAATCATAAGGAAAGCTTCGTTTCGAAGTATATTTTTACATACGATCACAAGATGATCTCTAAGCAATTCCTCATAACTGCTATTGTTATGGGAATTCTGGGTGTGTCGATGTCTATTCTTTTTCGACTTCAACTGGGTTGGCCAGGAGAGAGTTTTGCAATTCTTGAAACGTTCCTTGGTAAATGGGCTCCAGGAGGCGTTTTAGATAGAAATGCCTACTTGGCGCTTGTAACAATTCACGGAACAATTATGGTGTTCTTTGTTTTAACAGCAGGCTTGTCAGGGACATTCTCTAATCTTCTTATTCCACTACAAATTGGCGCAAGAGATATGGCTTCGGGCTTCCTCAATATGCTTAGCTACTGGTTTTTTGTGATTTCATGTGTCGTGATGGTTTTCTCACTTTTTGTAGAGGGCGGCGCAGCATCTGGAGGTTGGACAATTTACCCTCCTTTAAGTGCATTGCCTCAGGCCATGCCTGGTTCTGGAATGGGAATGACCCTCTGGCTCTTATCCATGACTTTGTTCGTGGTTTCTTCTCTCTTGGGATCACTTAACTACATTGTTACGATTATAAACTTGAGAACCAAAGGGTTAAGCATGACCCGTTTGCCTCTCACCATTTGGGCGTTTTTTGTAACAGCCATTCTCGGTGTGCTTTCTTTCCCTGTTTTGGTTTCAGCAATCGTCTTACTTCTGATGGATAGAATGATGGGGACAGCGTTTTACTTAAGCGACATCTTCATTGGAGGTGAAGCATTAGACGCCACTGGAGGATCTCCGATTCTTTATCAGCACCTTTTCTGGTTCCTAGGTCACCCAGAGGTTTACATTGTTCTGCTTCCTGCTTTAGGGATTAGTTCTGAAGTTATCGCTACGAATTCTCGTAAACCGATCTTCGGATACAAGGCCATGGTAGGCTCGATCATTGCGATTGGATTTCTCTCTTTTATTGTTTGGGCACACCACATGTTTGTCACGGGAATGAATCCATTCCTGGGATCTGTGTTTGTATTCACAACCTTACTTATTGCGATTCCTTCAGCTGTGAAGGCGTTTAACTACATCACAACTCTGTGGAGAGGAAATATCCGATTGACACCAGCAATGCTCTTTAGCATTGGTCTTGTGAGCACGTTCGTCACAGGAGGATTGACAGGTATTATTCTTGCAGATTCGGCACTCGATGTGACAGTTCATGACACATATTTCGTGGTCGGGCACTTCCATATTGTGATGGGTCTCTCGGCGATCTTTGGGATGTTTGCAGGTGTTTACCATTGGTTCTCGAAGATGTTCGGAAGGATGATGAATACGAAGATGGGGTATGTGCATTTCTGGTTTACGATCGTTTGCGGATACGGTGTATTCTTCCCGATGCACTTTGTCGGTTTGGCTGGAGCGCCACGAAGGTATTATGATTCAACGAGTTTCGATTTCCTTGATTCAGTGGCGGACCTTCAGCCGATTATTTCGACGTTTGCGATTGTTGGAGCACTGGCTCAGTTGGTTTTCTTATTCAACTTCTTTTACAGCATTTTCAGGGGCCAACCAGCAACTCAGAATCCTTGGAAATCGAATACATTAGAGTGGACTACGCCTGTAGAACATATTCACGGCAACTGGCCTGGCGCATTGCCAGAGGTACATCGTTGGGCGTATGACTATAGCAACCCCGCGCATGATGAAGACTTTGTGTTGCAGACGACCCCTCTTAAAGATGGTGAAGTCGGACACTGATTCTCGTTCTTGATAAAATTTTAGAAACCCCTCGATATCTTTCCGAGGGGTTTTTCTTTTAGATTAACTTGCACACATGGAGCCAAACGAAGAGTTTGACATGAGAGACAGTGAAGCACACCGTACGGATATTGAATTCGAGCGTGTGCTAAGGCCTGCGCAGTTTGAAGATTTCACCGGACAACGTGCAGCGATGGACAACCTGCAAATATTTGTTGCAGCTGCTCGACAGCGCAATGAATCCCTTGACCACCTTCTTCTTCATGGGCCTCCAGGATTAGGGAAGACGACACTCGCAAACATTGTTGCGAATGAAATGGGGGTGAAAATCCGAACAACGTCAGGACCAGTTCTTGATAAGCCTGGTGATCTTGCGGGATTGTTAACCAGTCTTGAGGTTAATGACATTCTTTTTATAGACGAGATCCACAGGCTCAGTGCTGTCGTTGAAGAATACCTATACAGTGCAATGGAGGATTACAGGATTGACTTGGTCATTGACTCTGGTCCAAATGCGAGAACGGTCCAAATTGATTTAAATCCCTTTACCCTAATAGGCGCGACCACGAGATCAGGTCTCTTAACTGCGCCGCTAAGAGCCAGGTTTGGCATAAATCTCAGGCTGCAATATTACGACACGAAAACACTGACGGACATCGTTGAACGAAGCGCCGGGATATTAGATATTTCGCATGATCTTGCTGCAGCACATGAAATTGCTTCTCGAAGCCGAGGAACCCCGAGAATTGCAAATGCGCTTTTGCGGAGGGTCAGAGATTTTGCCCAGATAAAGGGGGACGGAACAATTACAACTGCGGTTACTGATTATGCGCTCGATGCGTTGCAAGTAGATAAACGAGGATTAGATGAAATGGACAATCGGATTTTATCGGCACTGATTGATAAATTTGCAGGAGGTCCAGTAGGGATGACGACATTGGCCACTGCCATTGGAGAAAATGCAGGAACCCTAGAAGAGGTGTATGAGCCATTCCTCATTCAGGAGGGCTTGTTGGTTAGAACGCAAAGGGGAAGGCAGGCAACAAAAGCTGCATTTGAGCATTTGGGACGTACACCAAGCGCCAGGTCAGGGAGCTTATTCGATTAACGCAATGTCTCGAGAGACACATTTGGCACAGAAAAGAACAGTTTGGCTTAAAGCAAAAGCTTTGGAATTGGGGTTTACATCAGTGGGGGTTTCTCAAGCGCGCGAGTTGGTGGAAGAAGTCCCAAGATTGGACAAGTGGCTCAAAGAGGGCATGCACGGGGAGATGAAATACATGGAGGGCCACTTTGACAAACGTCTCGATCCAAGAAAGCTCGTGCCAGGCACAAAGAGTGTTGTGAGTTTGCTGTTTAATTATCACAATCCCGATTTACCCAAGCAAAATGGAGCGCCCAGGATCTCTCAATATGCAATGGGCAAGGATTATCACCATGTCATTAAATGGAAGCTAAAGGAGCTCTTAAAACAGGCCAGAGAGGAGTGGGGCCAAGTAGATGGAAGAGTCTTTGTGGATTCCGCTCCTGTCATGGAGCGCGCTTGGGCTGAGCAGTCAGGTCTTGGGTGGATAGGTAAGCATTCCCTTTTAATCTCAAAAAAAAGAGGAAGCTATTTTTTCTTGGCAGAAATGATGCTGGATATCGACCTGGTGGTTGATGGTCCAGTTTTAGACCATTGTGGGGATTGTACCAAGTGTCTTGATGCATGCCCCACAGGCGCAATCATAAAACCATATGTTGTGGATGGTTCCAAGTGCATTAGTTATTTCACGATTGAGTTAAAAGGGGCGATTCCAGAACCCTATGCCGGAAAGCTCGACAACTGGATCTTCGGGTGTGATGTTTGCCAAGAGGTTTGCCCTTGGAACAGGCATTCAGAAAGAACACTTGAGGAAGCATTTAAACCCAAAGCCGGCCTTCTCGAAATGGGTCACACGGAATGGATGGATTTAACGGAAGAAGTCTTCAATAAAACATTCAAAGACAGCCCGGTGAAGAGGACCGGTTTTGAAGGTCTAAAAAGAAACATTGATTTCATTTCTGGAAAAAACTGATCTAGAAAAACGGACGCGCTTATTTCAGTTGACCCGCGATGTAGCCAGTCGTCCAAGCGGCTTGAAAGTTGAAGCCCCCAGTGATTCCATCTACGTCCATGACCTCACCCGCAAAATAAAGATTTTTCAGGGCTTTGCTTTCCATAGATGTCATGTCGATTTCCGACAACTTAACCCCCCCACACGTGACGAATTCTTCCTTAAAAGTTGTCTTTCCAGACACTTCGTAGATGTCGTTTAATAAGGTATTTAGAAGTTGATTGAGATTCTTTTTTGAAAGATCAAACCATTTCATATCCGGATTAATCTTCACCTTCTGTAGGAGGAAGGCCCACATTCTATTTGGCAGTCCAAACGGATTTGCATTCATGATTTTTTTTGCACGAATACTTGCATCCGCCTTGTCTAAAATACCGTGAGCTTCTTCTTCACTTTTTATCGACAACCAATTTATTTGAATTTTAAACTGGTACTTCTTTTCTGCAAGCACTTTTGCCCCCCAAGCGGATAATTTTAAAATGGCGGGACCACTCATTCCCCAATGCGTAATGAGAACAGGCCCTGCATATCTAAGTTTTGTGCCTTGTATTCTTACGGTCGCATTTTCCACAACCAATCCCATCAATGTTTTGACTTGGTCTCCAGGAATGTTAAACGTAAACAGTGAGGGTACGGGTGGAGATATGGCAAGACCTAGTTGACGAAGCCAATACGAGCCACTTTCCTTGGGACTTCCTCCAGTCGCGATGATGACTTTGTCGAAGTGTTCTTTTGTATCGTTGTGGTGTAAAGTGTACCCCGTTTTTTCAGGTATTATTTTTGAAATTGGGGTGAGTTTTAAAAGTTGAATGTTTTTTAATTTGGCTTCCTCGAGAAAACAATCAATGATTGTTTGTGAATCATCTGTGACGGGAAACATCCTGTTGTCAGATTCAGCCTTGAGAGTGACACCTCGTTTTGCAAACCACTCAACAGTGTCTTTTGCTTGAAAAACAGAGAATGCTTTTTTCATTTCTTTCTCACCCCGGGGATAAAACTTAGAAAGTTTACTTGCGCTGAAGCAGGCGTTTGTAACGTTGCAGCGACCACCCCCTGATATTTTAACCTTCGCTAAAATTTTGTTTGATTTCTCAAAAATGACCACTTGGGCATCTTTGTGATGTTCTTTCACAGAGAATGCGGCAAAGAA
>JAPKBK010000085.1 GCA_028823435.1 Flavobacteriales bacterium | reverse complement strand
ATGAAGTGGAAGTCAGTATTGTGGGGTCGATAGAGGTGATGTTTAAGTCGCCCCTTATCGTGTTTATTTCAATCGCGGCACTCTTTGCGCTCAGCTGGGAGCTTACTATTTTTGCATTGGTGTTTCTTCCGGTCAGTGGAATCCTTATAAGTAGAATTGCAAAAAAACTAAAGCATTCAGCGAAGCGAGGGAAAGAGGAGTTGGGGTCTTTGGTCAATATTCTGGATGAAACGTTAAGTGGTGTTCGAATCATTAAGGCATTTGGGGTAGAAAAGTTCTTTTCAGACCGATTTAATACCCGCAACCAAAAGCATTTTATGGCCATGCGCAAGATGTTTAGGCGCGAGTACCTTAGTTCACCCGTCAGTGAAGTGATATCATTAACGGTGATGGCAATTCTTCTCGGTTATGGAGGTCACATTGTTCTTGATGGAAGTACGGGGCTTACCGGGGATTGGTTTATTGGATACCTGGTTGTCTTTTCACAGATTATTCCGCCTGCCCGTGCTTTCAGTGATGGTTGGTTTAGAATAAATAAAGGCGTGGCATCTCTTGATCGATTGGAAGACATGCTTGTGGTTTCTCATCCTGTGCCAAATGCAGCTGAAGACGCCCCTCCTTTTGTGGAACTCGAAACAGGAATTTCGTTTAACAATGTGAGTTATTTCTATGGTGATCAAGCTGTGCTTGCAGAGCTCTCGCTAGAGATTAAAAAAGGGGAAGTTATCGCTCTCGTAGGGGCTTCTGGGTCAGGTAAAACGACACTTTCTAACTTGCTCATCAGGTTTGATGATCCTACACAGGGCGCCGTCGAAATTGATGGCCGTGACCTTCGCGACATCCCCGTTTCTTCATGGCGTAAGAAGCTAGGCGTCGTTACCCAAGAGTCGATTTTGTTTCACGGCACGATTGCGTCGAATATTTCTCTTGGTGAAAATGAGGTGGATCAGGAACGGTTAATACAATCCGCGAAGGCCGCTCAAGTGATGGCGTTTGCAAGCAAAATGCCTGATGGTCTTCAAACGTCCGTCGGTGATGGTGGAGGGCGTCTTTCTGGCGGGCAAAGGCAAAGGGTGGCGCTTGCGCGTGCACTTTATCGCAACCCTTCAATTCTCGTTCTAGATGAAGCCACTTCTGCGCTAGATGCAGCTTCTGAGCACGAAGTCCAAAAAGCATTAGATGCCGCAATGAAAAACAGAACGGTTCTGGTCATAGCGCATCGACTCTCTACAGTATCAAAAGCAGATAGAATCGTCCTTCTTTCTGAAGGGCGCATACAGGAGAGTGGCACACATGATGAACTTATTGCATTAAATGGAGGGTATGCAGAATTAGTTAATCTTCAGTCTTTCTCTTCATAACTTCACAAAGTGACTAAGAATTTGAAAAATACCAGACCTATCGTAATTGCGGGCCCATGTAGTGCTGAGTCAAGAATTCAGGTCCTTTCTACAGCAAGTGCTCTGAAAGGTCATGCGCATTATTTCCGTGCGGGATTGTGGAAACCACGAACGCGTCCGAATTCTTTTGAAGGCGTAGGCGAGGAGGGACTGAAATGGCTTGTAGATGTCCAGAAAGAGGTCGGGCTTCCAGTGATGACAGAGGTGGCGGACGCCAAACATGTTGAGCTTGCACTTAAGTATGGTCTAGATGCGGTTTGGATTGGAGCGAGAACGACTGTAAGTCCCTTTGCCGTCCAAAACATCGCGGATGCACTTCAAGGAACCGACACGCCAGTTTTGGTTAAAAACCCCATGCATGCAGACTTAAAGCTTTGGATGGGGGCGATAGAAAGGGTGAGTAATTCTACAAAAGGGGAGGTGTCTGCCCTCCACAGGGGGTTTTCAAGCTATGGTCTGAAAAAATACAGGAATGCCCCCATGTGGGAAGTTCCCATAGGTCTCAAAGCAGAAATGCCAGACATACAATTGTTTTGTGACCCAAGTCATATCTCGGGCAAACGAGAATTGATACAATCGGTGTCTCAAAAAGCCATGGATCTAGGGATGTCAGGTTTGATGATAGAAACGCATCACAATCCCAGCGAAGCGTTGAGCGATGCAGCGCAGCAGTTGTTGCCTTCTGCTTTAATTCAATTGCTAGACGATCTGACAATCAGAGATCTTAATTTAGATCAGTCACAGACTTCAGATATTCGGGATCTAAGGCTTAAAATGGATTCTATCGATGAACAACTGGTTGAACTTTTAAGTGGGAGAATGAATGTCGCTCGAGCGATAGGTGACTATAAAAAAGAACATGGACTGACAGTCCTTCAATTGGCGCGTTGGAAAGAAATAATAAAAACAAGAAAGATGTGGTCAGAGGAGGTGGGTTTAGAAGAAGAATTCTTAAAACTTGTATTAGAGCAAGTTCATAAGGAGAGTATTCGGATACAAACTGAAATATTAAATTCTTAGCCTTACCAGGCCTTATAGGAGGTATTGTGTGTTTTCCCGAAAAAAACTTTGCCCTTTTTGTAACCTAACAAGAACGAGACACGTAATAGACTCAGGTTTTGGTTAACCGCGTCTTAAATGACGCTAGAATCAGGCGATTTGGTTTAAAAAGGGCACCTCAAACGTGAGGGCCCTTTTTTTTTATGCCCATCAAAACCATTACTTGCTGATTCGTTTTGTAAACAGCGAGAGCCAAATTGACCTTGATACTCGATATATTAAAGGAAGGAGAATGAAGAGTGAACTGACACCACAGATTATAAATGTGCCTGGATGCGTCAGGAATCCAAACTCAATAAGCTGCAAAGCGTCAAGGGTGATTAATGCGACCAGGATAGCAATCCACAAGCCTACCGTGATGCCATAGCTTACATATGCAGCCCCAAAATAAAATCCAGGTTCTTTGACAAAGTCTGCATTGCAGTTTGGGCAGGCTCTGTACATCTTTGTGAACGAACGGAGTTTATAAGGATTTGACACCTCGAACAGTCTTGCCTGAGCACAGCTGGGGCATTTGCAACTCAGTATTGTCAATAAATGAGAGGTCTCTAAGCCCATTATTTTAATGTTGAAGGACACACATTGTCTGTGACAGGCATTTCTGTTTTTGTGATTTCGTCGTATCCACCCAGTACATCTATTCCATTGTGAATCCCTTGCTTTTTCAAGATGGAATTTGCAATCACAGATCGGTATCCTCCAGCACAATGAATATAAAAGGCGTCCTTGTTGGGGAATGCGCTTATGTATTGGTTGATGAAGTCAAGGGGTGTTGATTCCGCAAATTCGATATGTCCAGCTGTATACTCTCCAGTCTTTCTGACATCGAAGACAGGAGGTCTGTCTAGCCCTTCAAGTTTACTTGCTTCTATGGTCTCTATGCGGTCGATTTCTTTGCCAGAATCAATCCAGTTCTTAAATCCACCTTGAAGAATACCGATGACATTGTCGAATCCCACTCTGGAGAGCCTGATGACTGCCTCTTCCTCCAAGCCCTCTTCAACCACGAGTAAAATAGGCTGCTTCACATCAACCAATAACGCACCGACCCAGGGTGCAAAACCGCCATCCAATCCGATGAATACAGAACGAGGAATGAATCCTTTTACAAATTCCGATTCATGCCTTACATCTAGGATGACAGCGTCGGTGTCATTTGCCGCAATCTCAAACTGATCAGGATCAAGCAAGTTCGTGCCATTCTTGATCACTTCATCAATAGAGACATAGCCCTGCTTGTTCATTTGAATATTAAAACCGAAATATTCAAGCGGTGGCAACAGACCCTCGAGTACTTCATTGACAAACTCCTCACGTGTCATGCCCGGTCTCAGTGCATAGTTGTTTGCTTTTTCATGCCCGACCGTACCGACCGTTTCTTTGCTCATGTTCTTCCCGCACGCTGATCCCGCGCCATGTCCCGGATAAATAATCACATCATCTTTAAGAGGCATAATTTTTGTTTGGATGCTGTCAAAGAGCATTCCTGCAAGATCTTCTTGCGTCATGTTTTCTGCCTTTTGGGCCAAATCAGGACGTCCGACATCTCCTAGGAATACGGTGTCCCCAGAGAACAATGCGTGTTGCTTGCCATTTTTATCATACACTAAAAAACAAGCGCTTTCCATGGTGTGGCCGGGTGTGTGTAATACCTCAATCTCTAATTTCCCCACTTTAAAACGTTGCCCATCTGTCGCTTTTATCGACTCGAACGCTGTTTGTGCCGTAGGACCATAAACAATTTGAGCGCCCGTTTTTTCAGCCAAAGTCACGTGTCCCGACACGAAATCAGCATGGAAATGCGTTTCGAAAATGTATTTAATTTTCACATTGTCTTTTTCAGCAAGATCAATATAATGCTGTACTTCCCTCAATGGATCTATGATGACAGCTTCGCCACTGCATTTCACGTAATATGAACCTTGCGCAAGACAGCCAGTGTATATCTGTTTAATTTCCATAATCTACATTATTCATTGTCGTCTAAATCGGGCGTGTCTACTTGAGTGGCAATTCTCTTTAAATCCGCATCAATAGATCCTGGTTTGTAAATGTCTTCAACGGCCTTTTCAATGCTTGTGAAGCACCTTGTTTTGCCTATCCGCGTAATGAGTTTTGACGATTCAATGACATCTCTTACGGGACCTATCGCCGCAGCCAGTCGGAAACTCGTTCCTTTTTCTTCCAAATCATCGATGATGTTTTCGAGTGCGGTAATGCCTGACGCATCAATATATCCAATCGATTCGGCACACAAAATGATGGTTTGAACTCCATCAGTTCTCTGAGCGATTTGATCTTCTATGGACGTCACCATAAACCGATGATTTGCAAAATGCAACGCGGCGTCAAATCGGACAATCAATACTCCGGGTCTGATTTTTGCTTCTGGAAACCGATTAATATTTCGATAAACACCTGCTATTTCTCCAAGTTCCGCAAAATGAGGACGCATCTGCTTGTAGACCAAAACAACAATTGATAAACCCACTCCCGATGCGATGCCTTCAATCATGCCCACTGTTGCCGTGACTATAAATGTTGCTAAGAGCAGTCCTGCTTCAATCTTGTGGCTCTTCCATAGTGCAATAGGCAGCTTGACATCAATTAATCCGATCACGGATACAATAATGATTGCCGACAATACTGCTTTCGGTAGGTAGTAAAACAGGGGCGTAAGAAACAGCAATGTAAGGGCAATTAAGAATGCAGCGACTAATGACGCCATAGGTGTTACTGCCCCAGCTTTGTCGTTGACTGCCGACCGAGAGAACCCCCCAGTAGTGGGATATGATTGGAACAAAGAACCGATGATATTTGAGAGCCCCAATGCTCTCAGTTCCTGATTGGGATTAATTTTATATCCGTGTTTTTCTTCTAGCGCTTTCGCAATAGAGTATGCTTCCACAAAAGAAACCAATGCGAGTGTGATCGCTATTGGGAGTAATTCGTAAAAACCGGTGTTATTTAATGTAGGTATGCGAAACGTTGGAAGTCCTTCAGGGATAGCGCCTACGATCGCGACTCCAGTTTGCTCCAGCTCCAAACCGAATACGGTGATAATCCCAAGTGTCACGACGATGAGCGCTGCAGGAATCTTTATTTTATTTCGGTATTTCGACACAACGAGGAACAGAACAATAGACACGATGCCTATTGCAAACGTTGCGAAGTGTATGTCTGTGATTGTACGGCTTGCAGAAAAAAAGAAATTTTGAATTTGACTGTTCCTCGGAATCTCGATACCCAATAGGTTTGATATTTGATTCAGTCCTATAATTAATGCAGCAGCAGATGTAAATCCACTTATAATGGGGCGAGAAAGGAAGTTTACAACAAACCCTGCTCTAAGTAAACCCAACAACAATTGAATGCCCCCAATCATTAATGCAAGACCGATTGCCAATTCGACGTATCTGTCCGATCCAATTGCAGCGATTGCACTTAAGCCCACTGCGACGAGGAGTGAGTCCATAGCGACTGGTCCCACAGAAAGCTGTCGTGATGTTCCTGTTAACGCGTAGATGATTTGAGGGACCAATGATGCATACAGTCCATACTCTATAGGCAGTCCCGCAATAAGTGCGTATGCCATCCCTTGTGGAATAAGGAGTATGCCGACTGTAATTCCGGCGGAAAGATCATTGAAGAAATACTTTTTTGAATATCGAGGTAGCCAAGAAAGTATAGGGAATAACTGTTTTAGCACAAGCCAAAGATATAGAAGTAGAGGCTCAGAAAGGTGTAATAAAAAAACGAGCTGCTTCTTGCAACTCGTCTAGGTGCCCAGAGCGGGACTCGAACCCGCACGCCCTAACGGACACATGGCCCTCAACCATGCCTGTCTACCAATTTCAGCACCTGGGCGATGCTTTTTTACAGTGACCTGGCTGGGACTCGAACCCAGGACCCTCTCATTAAAAGTGAGATGCTCTAACCAGCTGAGCTACCAAGTCATATTCCCCTTTTGGGGGGGGCAAAGATAGTCAGAATCTTTATTCTGCAAAAAACTTTTGATAGAATTAATTTATTCCTTTTCAATGTCCGGCTTTAGTTGATTATATTGCGTATTCATTACCTGCATTATGAAACAAATATTCTCTGTGTTTTCGAGCGTTATACTGCTCATGATTTTTGTGCCAAACCTTACTGCTCAAGCGGATTTTCCGGGAAGCGAAGCCGTTGTCAAGATTTTCGGTCAGGAGGTTTTAGGCACTGATTATGCTTCTGAACTTTGTTGTTTTGCCGCTTATGGCTGGCATCAAAGTCAGGAGTTAAAATCCAGTCAAATCTCTCAAGAACTGCCCAATACAGGTGATGGAATTGCTGAACGACTTTTAATTTCGGGAGTAACACCTCAGCCAGAGGCACAATTTTTCTCTTTAGAAGATGGCAGCTATGTTGTGGTGTCTTCTGTTGATACTTTCAATAAAGTTTACGAACGTTTCCTTATTAATTATCACGTAAAAACAAAGAATAAATAATTATGAGAAAATTATTATTTGTCCTTTCACTTATAGCAAGCACTGCTTTTATTCAAGTCACCGCCCAAGAAATTAGTATTGCCGCGAATGATTTATATACTTCATGCGAAGGAGCAATCGTTGATTCAGGTTTGAGCGCTGCAGATTATGGAGCCAATGAAAATGAAACCATGACATGGTGTCCTGAAGCGCCAGAAACCGTCCTCAACCTTTATTGGGTTGTTTTCGACTTAGACGCTGCATCAACAATTACATTGTATGATGGTGATGACAACACAGCTTCAGTCATCGGAACATATTCTGGAGATGAGCTTCAAGGGCAAGATGTTTTCTCTGGCGAGGACAATGTCACTGGCTGTATCACCGTTGAATTTACGTCAGGGCCAGGGAGTTCTGGTAATTTCGGAGCCTATGCTTCTTGCGGATTTCCTTGTGACCGTCCTTTTGCGATTGTCAACCCCACAGAACTTCAGCCTCATTATGCGTGTTTAAATGAGCCTGTTTATCTGGAAGCCTTGTCCTCAACTGTCGCTGATGGTCAGGAACTGGTCAGTTGGGTGTGGGATCTTGGTGACGGAAACATTGATGAGACCTCAGGGCCTATCCTTGAACATATGTATACTTCTCCTGGTCTGTATACCATGAATCTGTCTCTGACTGATGACAATGATTGTTCAAACAACAACCTCCTTGATTACCAAATCTTGGTGTCGACAAATCCAGACTTT
>JAPKBK010000084.1 GCA_028823435.1 Flavobacteriales bacterium | reverse complement strand
TGACGAAGAAGTTGCTTGTGACGAACTAAGTTCTCGCAAAAAAGCGACAAGCTTAATATTATTAAAATGAAAGCCGTCCCAATGTGGGGCGGCTTTCTTAATTTTGCACCATGGTCACATCAAGACATCCAAGAGAGACTTTTTCGTCTACAACACGTTTAGTCCTTCCAAACGATACAAATACACTTGGAAATTTAATGGGGGGTAACCTCCTTCATTGGATGGATATTGCTGCAGCGATTTCTGCGAATAGGCATTGCAGGCGTGTTGTCGTTACAGCTGCGGTGAACAATGTGTCATTTCAGAAACCCATCAAACTGGGTGAGATAGTCATCATTGAATCACAAGTGACCAGATCCTTTAGGTCTTCTATGGAAGTATACCTTGAAGTCTTTGTAGAGAGCACACTCACAGGCGTAAAGTCGAGGTGTAATGAAGCGATGTATACGTTTGTTGCAGTGGATCAACAAGGTGCGCCTATAGAGGTGCCAACAATTGTAACGGAGACAAAGGAAGAGAAGCAGAGGTTTGACGGTGCGTTGAGAAGACGTCAGTTGAGATTAATACTTGCAGGGAAAATGCAGCCTTCAGATGCGACTGAGTTGAAGGCGTTATTTATATAGTTGCTCAGAGTTGAGTATCTGGGTCGTGGCATCGATGATGCGCGATGGAGAAACGTGCTGAATACATAGGTCCTGGCCTCTACGTGTAAAACGGCATTTTGATCCGTGCCGTGAACATGGTCTAGAGCCACGGTCTTGAGGAAGGAGGGTTATTGTTGCGCGGTGGGGTCGCCAAGGAGATAAGCCTAGAGATGGTCTGGTACACCCCCAAATAGAGATGAGAGGTGTGTTAAGCGCTGAAGCGAGATGCATCGCTCCTGTATCACCACCTATGACGAGCTGCGCGTTTTCTATGATAGCTGCAGTTTCTTGTAGCGTAGCGATTCCACAGAATGAAGTGATTGCGTTCTTTGGATTTGAAGCAATAAGTATCGTGGAAATAGCAATAGAATCTGGTCCTCCAACGATTGCAACATGTATGTTCTGTGAAACGAATTCATGACAAATTGTGAGAAGCGTGGACTCGGGGATGACTTTGCCGATATGTGCCGCTCCTGGAGCAATTGTAATGTAGACTTTGGGCAAAGCGTTGGCAGCGTTGGGTTTTGATTTAAGTGTACCCCAAGGATGTGAGGGGGCAGGGATGCCAAACGGTTGAAGTACGTTGAGGGATCGTTCAACAAAGTGTTGTATCGGTTTTTTGCGGAGCCCAAGTACGAGTGCGAAACGTTGTATGGTTTGCTTGTTTACGTTGAACGTAAGGATGTTAAGCGCTTTAGAAAGCGAGCGCGAGCGAACGTTTCCGTGTAAGTCAATCAGATAATCGAACGCGAGTGCTTTGAGTGAAGGGACGACTTCGCTGGTGGTTTTGTCAACCAAATGAATTCCATTCAAGCCCGGGAGCAGATCTGCAGCGCCTGAAAATCGTTTTAGGGTCACAAAATCTATACGGGATTCCGGGCCGTAATGCTCCCGAATGGCATGAATGACTGGTGCAGATAGAATAATATCTCCTATCGCACTAAATCTAACTATAAGAAATCGAGGAGCTTTCACTCCCCAAAGGTATACGCAGGTATCTTTGTATCTATGATAAGAAACAAAATACTTCTATTGGGATCTGGGGAGTTAGGTAGAGAAGTGGTGATCGCCCTGCAAAGATTGGGGCAATATGTTGTGGCAGTGGATTCATATGCAAATGCGCCTGCGATGCAAGTGGCAAATGAGTTTGAAGTAATCAATATGCTCAATGGGGATGAGTTAGATAGAATTGTCGCCAAACATGAACCTGATTTTATCGTTCCCGAAGTAGAAAGTATCAGAACAGAGCGGTTTTATGACTATGAAAAAAGGGGGTACAAAGTTATTCCATCCGCCAGAGCGGCTCATTTTACAATGAATAGAAAGGCCATTCGAGATTTGGCATCTGTAGATTTGGGTTTAAAAACAGCGAAGTATAAATATGCTACTAATCTCGAAGAATTACAGGCAGGAGTTGCGGTTGTAGGAATGCCGTGTGTTGTCAAGCCTTTGATGTCGAGTTCAGGAAAGGGGCAGTCTGTGATTAAGGTGGAGAGCGACATTAAGGATGCATGGGAGGTTGCGCTTGAAGGTTCTAGGGGAGATTTAATGGAAGTCATCGTAGAAGCGTTTGTCGACTTTGAGTATGAGATTACCTTGTTAACCTTGACACAAAATGATGGGAACACAATCTTCTGTGCACCGATAGGTCACAGACAAGAAAGCGGAGATTATCAGCAGAGTTGGCAGCCCAAAGCGATGGAGGCTGGGCCGCTAAACAAGGCGCGAGAAATGGCAGGTAAAGTGACAGAGTCGCTTGGAGGGAGCGGGATTTGGGGTGTCGAGTTTTTTGTCGGGAAGGAGGGGGTTTATTTTTCCGAGCTGTCTCCCCGCCCTCACGACACAGGAATGGTAACGTTAGGAGGAACTCAGAACTATTCTGAGTTTGAACTCCATGCAAGAGCGATTGTCGGGATCCCCGTGAAGGAAGTCACTCAAGTCAGAAATGGTGCGTCCTCAGTGATATTGGCAGAAGATGAAGGGACTGCGTTCCCTGAATTTCTCGGTGTTGAGAAAGCTGCGGGAGTGGAGGGTGCAGATTTCATCTTATTTGGCAAACCTTCCACCAGGCCAAACAGGAGAATGGGCGTTGCGATTGCATTTGGAGAAGAAAATGTTGAAGATTTGGTGCAGAAAGCAAAAGATCTGGCAGATATGATAAAAGTGAAGTCATGCGATTAATAGACACACACACACATTTGTATCAACCTAAGTTTGATTCAGATCGAGAAGAAGCCGTCGAAAGATGTTTTTCAGAAGGCGTTGATACGTTGCTCCTTCCCAATATAGATTTGGAAAGTGTCCCCAGAGTTTTAAGTATGATGGAGAAATGGCCGGACAGTTGTTTCGGAATGATGGGGCTCCATCCGTGTCACGTAGGTGAGGGCTGGGAAGTGGAGTTAGAAGAAATTCGGAAAGTATTAGACGCTCCTCCAAAAGGCAAAAAGTTTATTGCAGTGGGAGAAATAGGCATTGATTTATATTGGGAAACCAAACATATTGAGGCCCAACGTGAGGCGTTTAGAATACAGGTGGGCTGGGCAAAAGAGCGGGGGATTCCGATTGTGATTCATGTGCGGAATGCGTGGGATGCGCTTTTTGAAGAAATGGACAAGTTGAATGACGACTCGTTAACGGGCGTTTTTCATTGTTTTACGGGCGGTAAAAAAGAAGCTGAGAAAGCCATTGAGTATGGTGGGTTTATGCTGGGGATAGGTGGGGTGAGCACGTATAAAAACGGAGGGCTTGATGTGGTGTTGCCTGAAGTGTCACTTGAACATTTGGTCCTAGAAACAGACAGCCCATATTTGTCTCCTGTACCCCATCGGGGAAAAAGGAATGAAAGTTCATATGTTGTTCATGTGGCACGTAGAGTGGCAGAAATAAAAGGGCTAAGCATAGAAGAAGTTGCAAGTGTGACGACTGGGAACGCAGAAAAGATGTTTCATCTTGTCAGTGAGATAAAATAAAATGAGCGCAGAAAGAAAAATACTAATTATTTATACGGGAGGCACCATTGGAAGTGTGCATGACCCTATGAATGGGTCTCTTGTGCCAATTGACTTCAGTCAAATTACGCGTCATGTTCCTGAGCTCAATAGAGCTGGAATCAATATGGATGCAGTGAGTTTCAGCCCTCCTATAGACAGCTCTAATGTCAATCCTTCTCATTGGATGAATATTGCAGATGTGGTGTATAAACACCATGACAAATATGATGGATTTGTCGTGTTGCATGGCACAGATACAATTGCATATACTGCTTCTGCTTTGAGTTTCATGTTGGAAGGACTTCGGAAGCCAGTCATCTTGACAGGAAGCCAACTTCCAATAGGTATGCCTCGCACGGATGGCAGAGAGAATTTACTAAGTGCAGTGATGCTAGCGGCGCATCCCAATCCGAAAAACCCTGATTCTGATCGTGTTGAGTGGGGAGAGTCAACAATACAAGAGGTCGCAGTATATTTTGGGAACCAACTTTTCCGAGGAAACAGGACACACAAAGAAAGTGCAGAGAGCTTGCATGCGATTGTAAGCCCAAATTATCCCTCCCTTGTGACGGCTGGAGTGGAATTTAATGTTCGGAAACACAATCTTTATCGTGCGCCAGAAGGTGCATTGATAAGACATAATCAATTTGAGTCAAAAGTGGCTTGGCTCCCGCTTTTTCCAGGGATGTCGCTTGAACTCTTAGAGAGGGTGTTGTGTTGGGATGAGCTAAGAGGCGTTGTGTTGGGAACATTTGGCAGTGGCAATGCGCCAGACAACAATAAATTCAAATCTTTATTGAAGCATGCGCAAAGCCGAGGTGTCACGATAGTTAATATTACCCAGTGTGGACATGGAGGTGTAAAGCAAGAAATGTATGCGACAAGTCTGATGTTGGCTGACTGTGGTGTTATTTCTGGCGGTGATATGACCACTGAAGCTGCGTTGATAAAATTAATGATGTTGCTAGGGGAAACTGAAGATAATGAGGCGATTAAGAAAGGGATTTTGAAAGATTTAAGAGGTGAAAGAACAGTTTAACACGGAATCGGTAAAATTCTATGCTTTCAAATGTGGTTAAAACATAATTGTGCAGTAATTTGCGCAGCCTCTAGGGATTTTTTCTCAAGAGAAAGGTCCTAACGAGGATTGGAGGGATGGCCGAGTGGTTTATGGCGCACGCTTGGAAAGCGTGTTTACGGAAACGTATCCAGGGTTCGAATCCCTGTCTCTCCGCGATGTTGTTAGATAATCATGAAATACATTCAACAAGAATATAGACTATGAAGAATTTGTTTTCACTTCTCGCAATTGCGGGAGTAATGTTTGCAGCGACACCAGCTGCGGTTTTTGCACTACAGGATCAAACGGACTCTACTGAGGTCGTATCCACAGAAGTAGTATCCATGGAAGCTGATAGCGCATCTTCGGACACAGTGGTCGCTGAGGTCGCTGAACCAGCTTCTATAGAGGTCGCCGAATCGGCTGCTGATATTGAAGAAACACGTGAAGTGTTAAGCTTTCACCAAACCGTAAAGAGATACTTTATTGAGGGTGGTGCTGCCTTTATGTCATCGGTATTAATTTGTTTAATTCTCGGGCTTGCGCTGAGCATTGAGCGGATCATATACTTGAATTTGGCAACAACAAACACGAAGAAATTAGTGAATGAAATAGACGAAAGTCTTGAAAAAGGAGGTGTGGACGCTGCGAAGGAGATATGTAGAAATACACCTGGACCTGTTGCCACCATATTCCGACAAGGACTCGACAGATCTTCCGGAAGCTATGAAGAGGTCGCAAAAGCAATTGAAGATTATGGGTCTGTAGAAATGTCTAAATTAGAGCGTGGATTAAGCTGGATCTCACTCTTTATCGCGCTTGCGCCTATGTTAGGTTTCATGGGTACTGTAATCGGTATGATCTCTGCGTTCGACGATATCGCGGAAGCGAATACAATCAACGCATCTATTGTAGCTGGAGGTATTAAAATCGCCTTGATTACAACAGTTTCTGGTCTAATCGTTGCGATTATCCTTCAGGTCTTTTACAACTACATTCTTTCTAAAATTGATGGAATTGTTCTTGATATGGAAGAGGCAAGTATGGATTTAGTTGATCTTCTTTACAAGCGTAAGCTACAAGGAAAATAAAAAGGATTATGGACCAGAATAAAATCAATTTAATCCTTTCGACCCTTAGGATTGCAATTATTGCACTCGGCGTTATTCTTATGGGAATAATCGTGAGTAGTAGTGTTGCTGACGAATCCTATGTTGAGGGAGAAGCAAACTATGGCGGATTCCTTGATTGGATGTTCTATATTATTTATACTGTGGGAATAGCAACAGCTGTTGCAGCATTGGGATTTGGGATTTACACTTTTGTAATGAAATTGGTCAATGATTTCAAATCTCAGATAGGCACCCTCACGGGGATGTCAATCTTCTTGTTAATCGGTTTGCTAAGCTACTTTGCGTTTGCTGATGGGACTGTGATGAGTGCGTATGAATCTAGTGGAATCACCGTTACTGAGTCGGAAAGTGTATTTGCTGGTGGCAGTATGATCTACGTTTACCTTCTAGGTATAGTCGCTGTGGCTTCTATTGTTTGGGCTGAGGTAAGCAGTATATTTAAGTAGAAACATAAATGGCACGTCGAGAATTACAAGAAATAAACGCTGGCTCTATGGCCGATATCGCGTTCTTGCTGCTCATTTTCTGGCTCGTAACGACGACGATTGAGTCCGACATGGGGATCAAACGCCAATTGCCTCCACCTGTTCCACCAGATATCGATGTCCCACAAGCAAAGGAACAAAACGTCTTTAACGTCAAAGTTAATTTCCTCGATCTGTTGCTTGTAGAGGGGCAGCCTTTGGATATTCAAGAGCTTAAGAATAAAACGAAGAGCTTCCTTATTGCGACCGGAGACGGCGTGATTTCTCATCAAATAGGCACTGAAGAAATAGGCAAGAACCGTGATGTCATTTTAATTACGGGTGCAAATGGAAAAACAAATGCTGCTTTTCCTGAACGCGAGTGGGTCCGAAAAGCGGAAGTGAAATTAAAAATTGCTGAATATGAGCAAATTGTAATTATAGCTGAAGAGAAAAACAAAGATGCTTTCAGGAAAGTTCTTAAAAGTTGGAAAGACAAACTCACCACAATCACTCTGCTTGGGGGGGATTACAAACAGCTTCCAGCATCTGCACTTATTTCTATGCAGAACGACAACAATACCACCTACAATACCTATCTACAGGTACAGAATGAGTTGCAATCAGCTGTGAATGAGTTGAGAGATGAATTGGCGTTGTCAAAGTTTGGTGTCAGTTATCGTGCGTTAGAAGAAGTTTATGGAAAAAACAAGCAAGACAAGGCTACACTTGAGAAAATAACTGCTGTGAGAGCTTTATATCCACAGCGTATTTCTGAGGCGGAACCACGTGATGCTGGAGCAACATATTACTAATCATGAGTAAGTTTAAGAAAGGAGGTAAGCGTCCTACTGGAGCGATTTCAACGGCATCCCTGCCGGATATTGTTTTCATGCTCTTGTTTTTCTTCATGGTTGCAACCGTATTGCGTACTGAAGATGAAAAAGTTCAGGTTACTAGACCAGAGGCTTCGGAGCTTTATAAGATTGAGAAGAAGCATCTTATTAGATACATCAACATTGGGACTCCGATGGATAAGAGATATGGTTCTGAGCCAGTGATCCAATTAAATGATCAATTTTCACAGGCCTTTGAAGTTCAGGATTGGATCTTGAAAGAACGTCAGACGTTATCTGAGTCAGAGCAAAGTAAAATGTGGGTATCGCTGAAGGTTGATCAGGAAACAAAAATGGGAATTGTTACTTCTGTGAAACAAGAATTACGACAAGCTACGGCACTGAAGGTTCTTTATTCTGCGACAAGTCGTGCGCGAACAGGTACCGAAGAATAAAGCCATTCTTTAATCAGAGAAGTCGTTCAGTATTTTATCGGCCAAGAAATTACTCAGTTTGAAGTAACTCTCTGTGGTCCATCCAGCGACATGAGGACTCAAGTAT